>NZ_NFHA01000014.1:0-81716 GCF_002159225.1 Flavonifractor sp. An91
CTGGGCGGCGACGAGAGCCCCCTGTCCATGAAGGCCGACTTCCTGCTCTCCCTGTGCGAGCTGGTGGTGGGCGGCAAGGAGGGCTTGCAGCCCATTGAGAAAACGGTGATTGACCGCTGTGTGCGGCTGGTCTACCGGGAGCTGGCCCTGGGGATCGGGGACGGCAAACCGCCTTTGCTCCAGGACCTCTATGAAGAACTGCTCCGGCAGCCGGAGCCGGAGGCAAGGCGTGTGGCGACGGCCCTGGAGCTCTACTGCACCGGCTCTCTCAACCTGTTCAATTTCCCCACCAATGTGGACCTCAATTCCCGTGTGGTGTGTATCGTGCTCAAAGGGCTGGGCGAGAACTTGCGGAAGATCGCCATGCACATTACCAACGATTTTGTGACCTCGGCGGTCAACACCAACTTCCACAGTGGGATCGCTACATGGTGCTACTTTGACGAGTTCCACATCCTGCTCCGGGACGCCCTTACCGCCAGCTACTTTGTGGCCGTGTGGAAGATGCTCCGCAAAAAGGGCTGCGTCCCCTCGGCCCTGACGCAGAATGTCAAGGACCTGCTGGCAAGCCGGGAGATCGAGGCCATTCTGGACAACACGGATTTTATGATCCTTCTGTCCCAGGCTCAGAGTGACCGGGCGATCCTGGCAAAGCAGATCGGCATTTCCGAGCACCAGCTTTCCTACATCACCCACGCCAATTCCGGCGAGGGCCTGCTGTTCTACGGCAGCACCACGATTCCCTTTGTGGATCGGTTCCCCAAGGGAGAGATTTACAACCTTCTGACCACCCGCCCGGAGGACCTGCGGAATGAGCAGAAGTCTTAACGGTAGCCGGGCGCGGGACGGCAAGGCCGAGGAGCCCCTGCGGTTCGGGCCGGAGTGGGAGCCCCAGGGGGACACCCCCAAAGGTGGCCGCCCGGACTGGAAAAAAGCATCCGCCCGGAAGGTTCGGGAAACCACGGCACCGGCAGAGCCGGAGCGCCGGGGTGACGGCCAGCCCCCACCGGAGCAGGCCGCGCCGGTTTTGCAAGATAATCCTTTCCAGCCCACGCCCAACCCGACACCGGAGCCAGAGCAGGAGGAGTCCGATGCTGCCCCCCAGGATGTGGAGAGCCCCCGTGGGCCGGATCGCCCCGATCCCCACGGTGGCCCGGCGTCCCGCCTGCGCTTTGACAAGGAGTCTGATACCGTCAAGCCGGAGCCGGACAAGGCTGCGGCCCCCAAAGGCTCCCGGCCTGCTGGCCGGGGGCCTTCTCCGTCCCAGGAGACCGGGGCCGGTATGGGACAAAGTGTCCCGAAGGACGGCACCGGCGGCAAGTTCCGTCAGGAGAGCATCCAGGACAAGGTGAACCGTGCCAAGTTCCGCATGGAGCAGCGGGAAGGCAAGCTGGATCAGGCCAACCGCAAGCTGGCAAAGCAAAAGCCCCTCAAGCCCAAGGGCCCTGTTCGGAGTGTCCTGGGGACCGCCGGTTGGGGCGTCCACGGCTATGTGCATGGCAAGATTTATGAGAATGAGCATGAGAATGTGGGCATCGAGGGCGGCCACCGCTCCGAGCTGGCAGCGGAAACCGCTGGCCGGAAAGGGGTGCGGTTCGTCAAACGGAAGGTGCGGCAGCACCCCGCCAAGGCCGCACAGCGAGCGCAATCCAAATTCACCAAGGCCACAGCGAATTATCAATTTCGCATGGCCGACCAGGAGCACCCGGAGCTGCGAAAAAACGCGGTCAGCCGGTTCTTCTACAAGCAGCGCCTAAAACGCCAATACCGCAAGCAGGCAAAGGAGGCCGCCAAGCAAGGTGTGAAGGCCGCCAAGAAAACGGCAGTCACCACGGAAAAACTGGCCGCCCGGACGGTGGGCTTTGTCAAACGGCATCCCGCCGGGGTGCTGCTGGTGCTGTCCTGTCTGCTGGTGGTGGTGCTGTTCCAGTCCTGCACCTCGGCGCTGGCCCCCCTGGGCGGCGGCACGGGCGGCGGGATCGGGGCCACGACCTACCCGGCTACGGACGAGGCCATCCTGGGTGCGGAGTCCGCCTACGCCGGTATGGAGGCGGAGCTGCAAGACTATCTGGACAATTACACCGCCACCCACAGCTACGACGAGTACCACTTTGACCTGGACGAGATCGAGCACGACCCCTATGTGCTCATTTCCATCCTGTCGGCGCTCCATGACGGAGAATGGACATTGGCCGATGTGGAGGGCACTCTGGAAACCCTCTTTGACCAGCAGTACATTCTCACAGAAACGGTGGTAACGGAAACCCGTTACCGCACGGAAACATCCACAGACTCGGAAACCGGCAAAACGACCACGACGCAGGTGCCCTACACCTGGTACATCTGCAATGTGACCCTGGAGAACTTCAACCTGTCCCACCTGCCGGTCTATATGATGGGTGAGGATCAGTTATCACGATATGCCCTCTATATGGCGACATTGGGCAACCGTCCTGATCTGTTCCCAGGCTCCGGCTATGTGGGCAAGTACACCGAGCCGGTGGAACGCTACGAGGTCCCCGCCGAGTTTTTGAGCGACGAGCAATTTGCCGCTTTGCTCACTGAGGCGGAGAAGTATGTGGGCTATCCCTATGTGTGGGGCGGCAGTTCCCCAGCCACTTCCTTTGACTGCTCCGGCTACCTGTCCTGGGTACTCAATCAATGTGGCTGGAATGTGGGACGGCTGGGAGCCCAGGGGCTCTACAACTACTGCACCCCCACCAGCAACCCCCAGCCCGGCGATTTGGTGTTTTTCGTCGGTACCTACGACACGCCGGGCGTCAGCCATTGTGGGCTCTACCTGGGCGACGGGATGATGATTCATGCGGGCGATCCCATCGGCTACGCAAACCTAAATTCAAGTTACTGGCAGGCGCACCTGTATGCCTACGGACGCCTGCCCTGATTGGAGGATTGATACATTGGCAACCAGCAAAAGTGCAAAAATCCAGGCAGAGATCGAGAAGGTCAAGGCCAAGATCACCGAACAGCAGGCCCGGCTGAAGGAGCTGGAGCAGAAAAAGATGGAGGCGGAAAACACCGAGATCGTGGACATCGTGCGGGGCCTGAGTATTTCTCTGGATGACCTGCCCGCGCTGCTCCGGACCATCCAGGCCGGTGGCGGTATGGGACAAAGTGTCCCGAAGGCCGCCGATCCCAACGACAAGGAGGATACGGAGGAATGAAACAATTTCGCAGAATGGCGGCGGCGCTTTGCGCCGTCTTTTTGCTATGCGGCTTTGTGATCCCGGCCTATGCCTATGCCGACGGCGGCGAGGGCGCAGACTATGGCGATCCCACCATGACCGAGGAAACCACCACGCCGGAGCCGGAGTCCACCCCCGAGCTGGAGCCCACGGTGGAACCGGGCGAGGGCTTTGACCAGGAAGGCAATCTTGTGACCCGCGACCTGCTCTATGACAAGCACACCAACAAGCAGTTTATCACAGTCCAGACCAGCGGCGGCAGCACCTTCTACATCGTCATCGACTACGACAAGCCGGTGAACGAGGAGGAGGAACAGTATCAGACCTACTTTTTGAGCACGGTGGACGAGGACGATCTGCTGGCGGCCATCGAGAAGGCTGGCGGGGAGCTGCCCGCCTGTACCTGCACGGAGAAGTGCGCGGCGGGGGCTGTCAACACGGATTGCCCCGTGTGCGCCACCAACATGACCGAGTGCGCGGGCGTCGCGCCGGAGCCGGAGCCCACCGAGCCGGAGGAGCCGGAGCCGGAAACCGGCGGCGGTATGGGGCCGATCCTGCTCATTCTGGCGGTTGCCCTGGTAGGCGGCGGAGCCGGGTGGTATTTCAAGATTTACCGTCCCAAGCAGGAGCGGGCAGCCCAGGCCGAGGAGGACTACGACGAGCCCGATCCCTATGAGGAGCCGGAGGACTATGACCCCTATGGGGAGGATGAATACGGCGACGAGGAGGAAACGGAGGAAAAGAATTGAATTTTACTGATAATCGGCTGGAGCGGGAAATGCGGCAGCGGCCACGGAAGGGCTGTCCGACTCCCTCTCAGGGGCCAAGGGGTACCCGGTGTGCCGGGTGCCCCTACTGGCGCGGCATCTGCTGTATGACCTGTTTTCGGGAGCTGTTGCACCGTCAGGCTGGGAACAGGGGGGTGACGCGATGGGCTATCGGGAGTTGACCCGGCAGGAAAAGACCGCCATTCGCAAGCTGGTGGTCCAGTGGTGTGCCAACTATGACCGGGACACGGGCTGCCTTCCTCTGGACTGCGGGTGCTATATGCTGGGGAAAATCTGGACGGGGCCCATGTGCCGGTATTTCCGGCAGGCCGTTCTGCCTCTGGACCCAGCACTGGAGCAGGCGCTGGCTCAGGAGGATGTTGTGCTGGAGCGGAGGGTGTGTCCTCTGTGCGGCAGATCCTTTGTCCCCAAGCGGCGGCAGCTCTATTGCTCCTCGGTCTGCCAGGCCGAGGCCAACCGCAGGAAGTCCCGTGCGAGGATGCGGAACAAGCGTGCAAAAGACGGGTTCAGGTGTTACGATTTAAGCCCCCAAAACCCTTGTAAATAGGGCGTTTCCGGGGCTGCTCTGGAGGGGGCCGGTATGATTTGATGACCGGCCCCCTTTTTCTCATATAATTCAAACATTTTACGCCGGTGCTATGGGACAAAGTGTCCCATACGACGGCGTGCATGAAAGGAGGATGCCTTTGGAAATCAATGCGGATTATGTGATCCGACGCACGGTCCTGTTTGACAACAAATGCGGCTTTGTGTTGGGGGAAAATCCAAAAGCCCCCAACCCTTATGTGACATGGCGGTTCAATGAGCAGGACGGGCACCGGGACTACTTTTGGGGCCACTATCACAATGAGCCCGACAAGGCAGAACGGGATTTGCACATCCGAGCTGAGGATTACCAGCGGCTCTATCATGTGCTGGAGGTGGAGCAGACCCCGGACAAAGAAACCTATAAATACTATTCCACCCAGCGGCCTATCGACATTGGCACTTATCCCAACAGCTATTTCAACCGCCCAATCCACATGGATATTTTCTTTACACGACAGCAGGTAACGGGCGAGGCGTTCCAAGCGTGGGGAGCGATTACCTATGCCCAGCCGTTGACGGAGCAGGAAATGCAGAACTATGAACTGCGGCCTGCCCGTGAAAATCTGGACATCCGGCAGCAGATGGATGCCCAGGCTCAGGTGGTGGGCAAATGGGAAGATGCTCACCATGTCCCGGAACAACGGCGGCTAACATGGCTTTACCACGACTTTGGCAGTTATGCGGCAAAGGAATATGTGACCCCGGAGCAGTTAGCGACCCGCGTAAGAGGGATTGCGCGGCAGGAGGCTGCCCGCGCCCACAAGGAAGGCAAGGAGCCGATTGTCGAGCAAATGAAGGCTGCCCGGCAGCAGGCCCAGGAACAGCGGGGGCCGGAGTCTCCCAAGAAGGATACCCCAGACCGGGGCGACAGATAAGGAGGAGTGGTGTATGGAAAAAAATCAGAAGTCTAACTATGCGGAACAGGAGGCCCTGCGGCAGTTTGGTGTGTTCAATACGCCGATCCCGGCTCCGCCCCCGGAGCGCAAGCTGGATAAGATGAAAGAGGCCCCCGATCCGGCCCGGAGTTTGGAGCGGGAGGAGCGGTGACAAAGAAACGCCGCCGTCCGATCCACCTTCATGTGATGGTGTCTGAGGAGGAGCTGGCACTGCTCCGGGCGCGGATGGCCGAGGCGGGTGTCCGCAATATGGGGGCTTATGTGCGGAAGATGGCTCTGAACGGCTATGTGCTCCATGTGGACCTGGGGCCGGTGCGGGAGCTGGTGTCGCTCCAGCGCCGGTGCTCCAACAATCTCAATCAGGTGGCGATCCAGGCCAACACCTACGGCGGCGTGTACCCCCAGGACATCGCTGCGCTGCAAAAGGACTATGCCGACCTTTGGGAACCCTTGTCTGACCTGTTGGAGAAGCTGACCCAAGTGGTAGAACTGTAAAATAGATTTGAGACTGAGTAGTTGTCGCCACTTATCTGTTTCTTGTCCTAAAATTGCTACTGCATAGCATTGAGGAGAACTGCTGAATAAGCAATTCTCCTCAACTTACACTTACATATCATTTTCTATGAAAAGCAATTTTACTGTGTAATTATCTTTAATATGCGTCGTTTCTTTTTTTGAGGTGTATGCCCCAATTCTAACGCCATTAAACTTTCTGCCTCTTGAATCGTACTCCGCACCTGTTTCTGTTTCTTTTGTAACTGTTTCCCAGTAAAAACGTAGGAACTCATAGATAATGGCGGCAAATCACTTTTTTTTACTGCGGTTCCATTCGAGTCTACGGTGCCTGTTTTCCTTAATCCAGCACTCTTAATGGTAGTAATTTTACCTTTTACTCTGTATTTCTCCATATAGCCCTCCTCACTTAGCAATCAGTTGTTCAATTACCCGGGACTGCTCATATATCATATGTAGCAGTTGAGCATATGGATAAATTGTATTCTTTGCAAAATCATCTACAGCTGATTTGCTTGAACCAAAAAATCCCTGTTCATTGCTATCAACCTGCAACAAAAAAGTCACGCCCAAGCCTGCTGGAGAAATTGGAATACAAATATATTGTTGAATTTCTTTTTCTCTATTCTCACGGGATTCGTGCACACGGAATGCCTTCTGTACCAGTTCCTTTGTGTGAAAAGAAGTTACTTCTTTTATTCCTTTTGCAAATACATAAGTATGGTACTCAATTTTTCCTAATTGAGCCTTCTCTTTTGGGGGAATGGAATATTTCGTATCATAACTTGAAACCTCATGCTTTGCGGAATAAGCTATCATTCTACAATAAGCAGAGTTGTTTTCTTCTTTTTTCTGAAACACTGTAACATATACGTCGTCTTTTTCTTCTTTTCTAGATAATGTATCGTGTAATTTTTCACAGACAGCGAATGCGGCGGCCTGAAAATCTATCTCACTGTTTAGCACAATCTGTGTTGCCTTCTCTGATGTTTTGGCCTTTTTGAGATTCTTTGCACATTTTTGTAGTGTGATAGCCATGCTTCTTAATGTTGCACTAAGCCCATATAATGTGCCTTGAAATACTTTTGTATCTTTAATTTTTTGACGAATATGCTCGTTGGCCCAAGCGATCAAAAAAGTTGCTATTGTATAAATAAAAACTGCAACACAAAACCATTTGCCATAATAGGACTTACCTATCATAACAGCAATAACGACCGTTCCAATTATTGACACAAACGCTTGAATATAACTATTTGCAAAAAGATGATAAATAAATTGAATGAGATAAGCAACGACGGTATCCTCGGTTCCTTTTTTACGAATCCAGTCAGAACATGGTTGTTTTCTTTTTTTCATTATCTACACTCTCCGCTCTTTCTACGGATATTTATTATAATATTTTTTGCAAATACATTCAATATCTTGATTACTTACTATCTTAATAAAGAGGGGGTACTGCTACGGCCAGCACACGCTTGATTTCCCACCACATCAGCAAGGGAGAAACCATCGCCCAATCTCTCAAGGACCGCCTGGACTACGGGAAGGATTCGGACAAGGCCCAGGGCGGCGAATTGATCTCCGCCTATGAGTGTGACCACATGACTGCCGATGCTGAGTTCCTGCTTGCCAAGGCCAAGTACAAGGCCGCCACGGGCCGGGAGCAGCACCGGGAGTCCGATGTGCTGTGCTATCAGATCCACCAGTACTTCAAGCCGGGAGAGATCATCCCGGAGGAGGCAAACAAGGTGGGCTATGAAACGGCGATGCGCTGGACCAAGGGCAAGTACGCCTTTTTCGTTGCCACCCATACGGACCGCCAGAATATCCATAACCACATCTACGACAACGCCGTTTCCCTGGACTATTCCCGCAAGTACCGTAACTTTCTGAGTTCCAGCTTCGCCCTGCGCCGCCTGGTCGGACCGGGTGTGCCTGGAGCATGATTTGTCCGTCATCGAAAACCACAAGCTCCACAGCCAGGGCCAGTATCTTCACTGCGGTCAATGGCTGGGCTTGGATCGTCGGTCCTCTCAAAAGAACACCGAGGGTGGCGGATTCTGGAAGAAATCTACCACTACGATTTCCCAAATAGCTGTGCTAAGTGGGATTTTCGAGTCCTGTTTATTGTCTGCTGAACAACAGAATGCGAGCGGAAGTAAAAAGACGTGGAAATAATATGGAAAAACCGTCTGCGCGTCTTGTCAGTTTTGCTGCCGTGTACATTCAGTTAAGAGATGCAGAAGATCTTGCTCAGCTCTGGAAAGCTGTTTTTTTCCGTTGTAGACGCAGAGAAAGTCAACACAGTCCCGATCATCAGAACACTGGAAGGGAAGCAGCTTAATCTGCTTTGACAGGACGTAGGGGTCCCGCCAGCCTAACTGTTGGGTGTAGATGCTCAACGCCTTATCGTCTATAACCAGTTGCTTAATGAGGGCATTATCGTTGGAGTAAGTCAGCACGTTAGGAAATACCGCATTCTGAAAGATATCTTTTATGCAGTTGATGATGATGGGGTCGTTATGCAGCACAAAAGGGTAGTTCTTAAGCTCATCTATGGACAGAATTTCCCTATTACAAAGGGGAGAAGTGCCACAGCAGGCGATCATCAGCCGGCTCTTAAAGAGTGTACGGTATTTCAAGTCTCCGCCAAGCAGGTGCCTTTCCCTTCGGGGAAGGGCGATCAGGCCAAAATCAATCTTCTGAGCCTTCAAATCGGTTAAAATATCGGATAGATTTGCATGGCTCAGGTTAAGGGTCAGGCGAATATGCTTTTCCTTCAGTTGAGAGATTACTTCCGGAACAAAGAACATGGAATCGAGCGGGAACGCCTTTACCAGCAGTTCCCTAGTGGCGCTCTCCATACCAGCAATGAGCCGCAGGTTCTCTACTTCTTTTAAAATCTTTTTCGCGCTTTGCAGAATTAGGGTTCCCTGCTCTGTGATCACGGTACCGCTTCGGGATCGGATAAAAAGGTTGACGCCCAATTCGTCCTCTAGGTTGGAAATGGACCGGCTGATAGAGGGGTGTGAGATATTCAGGCTTTGGGCTGCCGCTGATATAGTTCCTTCGCGCTGTATAGCGACAAGAAATTCTAACTGTTCTAACGTCATGATATTACCTCTCGGCCATTCTCTATGTACGTAAAGTGTACAACGCTGTACCAGATTAATTCTTTATTTTTGAGGGCTTGTTTATTAATATTAAACCATAAAAAGCCGGCTTTCAACATAATTTTTGTAGGAGGCAATAGGTATGAAATTCCTTACTTATCGATATCGGATGTTTGGTCCCCGTGCGGGCGTACTCAAAGAGAACCGGATTGTGGATCTGACTGCGCTGCTTGGCGCACGGGAGACCATTACGGACATCGGTATGCTGCTGGAGCGGTATGAAAATGCCGCAGAGCTAGTGAAGGGCAAGCTGGAGAAGTGCGGAGATGTGGAGACTCTGAGCCTGGACGAGGTGCGGCTCCTTGCCCCTATCCTGAAGCCCCATACTATCCGAGATGCCAGCGTGTTCGAGCGGCATGTGGTTGCGGCCGGTGAAAATAACGGTGTGGGTACTCCACCCGTCTGGTATAAGGTACCTCTGTATTACTATCAGAATACTAGCCACATCACCGGTCCGGAGGATACCATTGCTCGAAAGGCAGGGTCCGTTTCCTTGGATTATGAGGCGGAGGTTGCGCTGGTCATCGGAAAGGAAGGACACGATCTCAAAGGTGAACAGGTCCTAGATCACATTTTCGGCCTGACCGTATACAATGACTGGAGCGACAGGGATATGTGTACCTTCGAGGTCGGTTTTTTGGGCCTGCACAAAGGTAAGGACTTTGCCAATGGATTTGGCCCCTATATCGTGACCATGGACGAATTCATGGATCTGTACCGGGATGGAAAGTTGACGCTGAAGGTGGATGCTTGGGTCAACGATGTCCATACGACGGATTCTAAAACGGATGATATGTATTGGACCCTTCCCCAACTGATGGAGCGCATCACTCAGGATGCAGAGATTGCGCCGGCCGATATCATCGGTCTGGGTACCGTGGGCACGGGTTGTATTTACGAGCGCCCCCATGAGTTTCCCTATCTGGCTGACGGAGACACCGTAATGGTGACGGTGAAGCGAATTGGCACCCTCCGCCAGTATGTTGCAAAATAAACTGCCTTAAGCTAGGTGGAGCTGTCCCACATAAGAGAGAGGAGAAGCGTTCATGAACCAATTGGCTGTAAGCACTCATCTGGAAAACTGCCAGTTTAACGGTTTTTTCCGGCGCCTGTCAATCATTTTGGTCCTGATATCTGTGTTAACAGGTTTTTCGATGTATATTTTCGGCATTGCAAATGCGGGGATCATGGAGGACTTGGGTTTTACTGCTGTGGAGAGCGGTCTAATCGGAAGTTACAACACCATTGGCATGATGATTTCCACCATAGTGTTCAGTATGCTGGCAGATAAGATCGGTGCGAAAAAGATTGTGCTGCTGTGCGTGCTGCTGAATAGCGTATTCACCGGTTGCACAGGACTGGCCAGCAGTATGGGGATGTTCGCCTTTACACGAATCGCCTCCGGTTGTGGTATCGCTGTGATCCCATCTGTGATTTCCCTGCTTTCAGAGTATTCCCCCAAGAAGTGGAGGGCCGTACTCTGTGCCATTGGCGGATGTGGATGCGCCATTGGCATGATGATGGCCGCGCTCTCTGGTATGTACATCCTACCGCTAACCGAGGACTGGCGTACGCTATTTTATTTAGCTTTCCTGGGGGTTCTGCTGCTCCCACTGACTGTAGCGTTCGTCCCGGACAGCATGAGTGTTCTCATTGCCAAGGGGGACAACAGACGAATTGAAGCCGTTCTGAAAAAGGCTGATGCCAAGTTTGTAGTTGTAGAGGGGCAGAGCTATGCGCTTCACAGCGGAGTTTCGGCCAATCACAGGGTCTCTATTGTACGGCTGTTCCAGAACGGTGCCAGTCGCAACACCATTCTGGCCTGCATCATATTTTGTTGTAACATGGCTGTTTTGTACGGCACGGGCACTTGGCTACCTGCCATGATGGGCAGCGCCGGCTTTTCCGTGAGCAGTGGTTTTACCCTCCTGTTCCTGTTCTCACTAGGTAGCATTGTGGTTTCTCCGCTGGGTGGTAAGCTGGCCACCAAGGTTGGCTATAAAAAAGTTATGGCTGTGCTCTGTTTAGTTACCTTCCTGTTTTTGAACCTTTTTGGTGCGGCGCAGTCCATGCTTGCCAGCTCGCTGCTCATTTTTGTGGCGGGTGCATCCAGCAACGGCACGCAGGCGATCCTACAGCCCTATGTGGCGTCCCTCTATCCGGAGGAGATTCGTACAACGGGAATAGGCCTGGCCACGCTCTTCGGGCGATTCGGCAGTTTCTTTGCGCCTCTGCTGGGTGGATTCCTTGTTCAGAATCAGGTCAGTCTTCAAATGGATTTTCTCGTATTTGCCAGTTTCTCCATCGTCAGCTGTGTCTGTCTCCTGTTGACAAAACCGCAGAAAGATTAAATGCCCTGTGGGCTTGAGAGAAAGGGGAATCTGCTATGGATGATGGAAAAGCTGGAAAAAAGCACAGATGGAAAAAATGGGAACGTATCGGACTTGTTGTGTTCCTAGCGTTTATGGCCGCAATGCTTTTCGCGCCCACACAGGTGGCGGAACTATTTGACGCCATGACACAGAAGTGTCTGGATACAGTTGTAAAAAACTGGATTATTGGCGCAACTGGTGTAGCTACTCTGGTGGCAGTCATGACAGGGCGGATTCTGGAACGCCTGGGACTGACGGATGCACTAATCCGGATTTTCCGCCCTATCGCCAAGCTGCTTAATATCAACCCCACTTTTTTGATCGCGGGGGTATATAACTTCTTGGGCGATGCCAACGCAGCTGGAAAAATATCTGCGCCCATCATGCAGAAGGCGGGCGCGACAGAGGATGAGATCAAAATCGCCGTCGCAACGATGTTTCAGTTTCCGCCCACCTTTGCCTCTTTTATGTTGGGTATCAGTTGTCTGGCGGTAGCAGGAATTAATGCCTTTCTGGCGTTAATTTTCAGTGTGTTCTTGCCTCTGATTTTGGTACCGTTGCTACTTCGCTTTACGGTCTATCGCAACTGCAAGTATAAGGACGTAAGCGAGGTCCCAACATTTACGCCGACGACAGGGGCGCTCGATACGGTTTTCGGCGGTGCTGTAGAGGGCGCGCAGGTCCTGTTCCTTACCATCATCCCAATCGCCTGCGCCATGTTCTCCATCATTGCTGCGCTGGAGTATATTCAGATCTGGCCCTTCATTCAAAATGCTCTGTATGGGCTGTGCCAACTCTGTTGTATCGAGCCAGAATGTGGTGTCGTCAGTATGGTGGTAGCGGCGACCGTAGGATTCCCAATGCTATCTGATATGATCCAATCCGGCATGGTGATTGCGCCCGGCGTGGTGCTGGCCACCTTTATGCTGGGTACGTCATCCTTTCCGCTCACGCTTCCATTGGCAAACCTTCCGCGGCTGTGGAGTCAGGCTACCGGTATTAGCCAGGGCAAGCTTCTGGTTGCTTGCTTGATTGGCATGGTCTGCCGTTTTGTATCCTGTGCCATTGTCGGATATGTAGTCGCACCCCTGATTTTTTAAATGCTTCAACGGAGCTCCAGCTTTGCTGGAGCTCCGTTGAGTTTGTCAAAAAGTATAACAGGAGTTAAGCTTTTTCAAAATATATAAGGCAAAATAAAGACGGTGGTGACTGAGATACCGGAATGAGTAAAAACACAGACCCAGATGGTTCCAGGTCATCATGCAAGAAAATAAAGGAAGAGTTAAATACAGACTAGATAGCGCATGGGAAAAAACTTTTGATAAAGACGAGCCTCTAGTACCTGCAAGAGGGTCGGAACCAATATCCACAAGAAGAAACAAGCCTGGTGGAAGAAAGAAAAAGCGAACTGTAATTTGGAGTGTGACCGATCTGCATAGGGAATTATTTGCCAAATGAGACCGCAAGCGGCAGTTTATCTGTAAAGCTTACACGGCTTATGACAAACATAGCTTTGCACAGGAGATTATGATCACACCTGGAAATATACATGATAGTGTAGCATTTGACGAAGTCAATGACTGCCCGATGGAGGCATTCTTGGAAGTAGAGAGCATTGCTATGGATTCCGCCTACTAGCGCCCTCATATCTGCAAAAGGTATTTGGAGGTGGGTATGTGCTGTCCACAGTATATAAGCGGCCACAAACGAGAAAGGGAGATGTATGGCGAAATTATATATATGATTGGCACTATTACAATGTGATCTGAACGGAATACCACGTTTTGACCTACCGTATTATAAAACGGGATAGATACTGGGAGTACAGAAGGGAACTGAGCATTTGCGTCGAGGGTCCCTTTCGCCATATGTATATTTGCTCCAGAGAAGCATAAAAACAGTACAGTGACATATTTGGAGTGAGTACGAGGAGTTGGCGGACGGCACCCGCTTTACCCCAAAATACCAGGAACTGTATGAGCTGCGCAAGGAGGCAATCAAATGGGATTTTGCTGACGCAAAAAAATACACGCCGTGTGCAATACCAAGTGCAGAAGCTTAATCCAGGTGACGAACTCAGCGAAGCTTAAGTTTGTTACCATGAACCTTAAAAACGAGCCAGATGGCAGTGCAGGGAGAAGTGTTCTCCATTCACTTTCAGTTTCGTTGCTCTTTATATAGTCCAAAAGCTCAAGTGACGGTTGACAGCAGATGACATTTGCCGCATGGAAAGGAGAACTGCCTACGGCCACAACCTACTTCAAAAAGCACAAAATCAGCAAAGGAGAAACCATCGCCCAATCCCTCAAATACCGCCTTGACTATGGGAAGAACCCGGACAAGACTCAGGGCGGCGAATTGATCTCCTCCTATGAGTGCGACCACATGACCGCCGACGCCGAGTTTCTGCTTGCCAAGGCCAAGTACAAGGCCGCCACGGGCCGGGAGCAACGCCGGGAGGCCGATGTACTGTGCTATCAAATCCGCCAGTCCTTCAAGCCGGGTGAGATCACCCCGGAGGAGGCAAACAAGGTGGGCTATGAAACGGCGATGCGCTGGACCAAGGGCAAGTATGCCTTTTTCGTTGCCACCCATACAGACCGCCAGCACATCCATAACCACATCTACTACAACGCCGTTTCCCTGGACTATTCCCGCAAGTACCGTAACTTCCTGGGCTCCAGTTTTGCTTTGCGCCGCCTGTCGGACCGGGTATGCCTGGAGCATGATTTGTCCGTCATACAAAATCCCAAACTCCACAGTCAGGGCCAGTATCTTCACTACGGCCAATGGCTGGGCGGAGATCGTCGCCCCTCTCAAAAAGAACAACTCCGTTCCATCATCGACGCCATTCTGACGGAGCGGCCCGCTGATCTTCCGGCCTTCCTCGCCGCGCTGGAGGCGTCCGGCGTTCAGGTGATCCACGGGCGGGGCGGTGTCCTCTCGTTCCAGCTCCCCGGCTTTGCCCGGCCTGCCCGCTGGCGGAGCTCCACCCTGGGGGACGGTTACGGCCCGGAGGCGGTGCAGGCCGTCATCGACGGCACAGCCCCGGTGCGTACTCTGAACACCGGCAGCGCCCGTCCTGCCCCCAGGCGGCTCAATTTGATTATTGACATTCAGCAGCGCATGGCACAGGGCAAGGGTCCTGGCTATGAGCGGTGGGCCAAGATTTATAACTTAAAACAGATGGCCGCCGCCCTGCAATTTCTCCAGGAATACGGTCTGACCGACTATGATGAACTGGCGGCCAAGACCGATGCGGCGGTGGACCAAGAACACACCCTGGCCGGGGAGCTCCGGGCCGTCCAGGAGGAGCTGACCCATACCGCCGCTCTCATGGGGGCCGTGGTGCAGTACGCAAAAACCCGGCCCGTGTTCGATGGCTACAAGGCGGCCAAGTACAGCAAGAAATATCTGGCCCAGCACGAGGCGGAGCTGGCCGACTACCGGGAGGCCAAGGCCACCATGAACGATCTTTTGGACGGAGCCAAGCTCCCCAAAATGGACGCCTTGAAACAAAAGCGCCGGGAGCTGACCGAGCGCAAAAAAGCCCTCACCGCTCAATACCGCGCCGCGCAAAAGGAAATGCGGGAGCTGGTGACGGCGAAGGGCAACATTGACCACCTTATCAATCTCACCGGCGGACGCGCCGATAAGGAACAGACCCGATAGGGGCGGTTCCGCAGACAGACCTATGGGACAAAGTGTCCCATAGCGGGGTCCCCGCGCAAACAGGGTTTGCGTGGGGAGAGGAGGCGCAGCGGAATGAGTAAGCCCTGCCGTTTACGGCGGGGCGCGGGATATGGAGCTTGCGCCGACAACGGGGTTTGGGGAGGCTCCCCAACAAGCATTTTCGCGGGGCCTTCGGCCTTGCGAAAAAGGCAAGTGTGTCCACACTTGCCTTGCTTGCCGGTACCCGGCCCGGCACGCATCCATCACTGCACCGAACTGCGGTCCTTTCTGGTTTCCATGTACCTTTGAGGTCCACCATGATATACTTTCTACACACGCTGCGACAAAAAACATTTTGGATATCTGCAGTTCTGACCTGATTTGGATGTGCCGGGCAAACGACCTGCGGACCCTTGTTTCTTATCAAAAGTTGCATCCAAAGGACAGCAGCGTAGAAGCGGAAAGGGGTATGGCATGAAAAAGTGGGGTATCAGCACGGAAGATTTGGATTGCTTTTGTCAGTATCTGAGCGGTGAGGAGCGCAGTGCGGCCACAATAGAAAAATACCGCAGAGACGTCGCACAGTTCGCGGCCTGGCTTGGAAAAAAACAGTTGAAAAAGGAAGCTGGTGTCCGCTGGAAAGCGTTTCTGCTTGCGCAGGGCTGTGAGCCGTCCACCGTCAACGGCAAGCTAACTGCGCTGGACCGTTTTTTGTGCTTTCTCGGCCAGGCAGATTGTAAGGTCAAGCACCTGAAAATACAGCGTCGGCTGTTCCGGGAGGCCGGGCGGGAGCTGACCCGCAGGGAGTATGACCAGCTACTGGCAGCGGCCCGCAGCACAGGCCGGGAGCGGCTAGCCCTGCTGATGGAGAGCATCTGTAGCACTGGCATCCGGGTCAGCGAGGTGCGATACCTCACCGTGGATGCCGCCCGGTGCGGGAAGGTAGAGGTAGCGCTCAAGGGCAAGATCCGCGCCATCCTCTTGCCGGGCAAGCTTTGCCGCAAGCTTCTGAAATATGCCAGAAAAAATAAAATCGCCTCCGGCGAGATCTTTCTCACCAGAAGCGGGACATCTCTCTCCAGAAAACAGATATGGAGAGAGATGAAAGGGCTGTGCCAGCGGGCGGGAGTGGCACCTACCAAGGTATTCCCTCACAACCTGCGGCATCTGTTCGCCCGGACGTTTTACCAGGCATGCCGGGATGTGGTAAAGCTGGCCGATGTGCTGGGCCATTCTTCCATCGGGACCACTCGCATCTATCTTCTTTCCACGGGAGCGGAGCACGCCAAAGTGCTGGAGCAACTGCGTCTCATATCATAAGGAGACAAAATTGATATTCTGACGCACATCCGCTCCACAGCTTACTTCTAATTTGTCTGCGGGCCAGCATTCAGGCCGATATGTCGGCTTGAGGGGCCACAAAATTGTGGTTTTGTGCGCAAAAAAGTGGCCGTCAGTACATCTCTCGCACTGACGGGCTAATCTATTATGCCTGGTATGGAAATTATAGTTGTTTTCTTAAAATTATTATTGCCTTTTAAAGCGTAGTGAGCTAAAATAAAGAACAAGAAATGGAAATCTTTATTTCCATCGACTGGCCCGTGCGTCAGAATATCAATTTTGTCCACAAAAGGGGGGGGTAATGCTCCGGCTCCGCACTGTGCCCCGATAAACAGCGCAACAAGAAATCAACATAATAGGAGTGAGTAGAAACATGAAGAAGAAACTATTGGCTATTGCAACTTGCCTGTGTATGCTGACATCTCTTCTGCCCGCCGTGGCGATGGCCGCCGAGTACTCGGATACCGCCGGGCACTGGGCAGAGGAGAGCATCGCCCGCTGGAGCGACGCGGGTGTAGTTCAGGGCTCCAACGGCCAGTTCAACCCAGAGGGCATGATGACCCGGGCGGAGGCTGCCCAGGTATTCGCTAATCTGTTGAAGCTGACTGGCAAGGCCGACCTCAGCGCCTATACTGATGTTGCTGCTGACGCCTGGTATGCCGATGCGTTTGCCGCCTGTGTGGCACAGGGCATCATGAATGGTGTTGCAGCTGATCAGATGGATCCCACCGGCACTGTGACCCGTGAGATGTTCTTTGTGATGTTTGCCCGTGCGCTGGGCATTAAGGAGGAGAGCAGCCTGAATGGCAGCTTTGCCGACTCCTCCGAGATTTCTTCCTGGGCCAAGGGCTATGTGTACGCCCTCGTCAACAACGGCTATGTAAACGGCACTTCTGCCGGTGACATAGCCCCCAAGCTGAACATCAACCGCGCCAGCGTGATGGCCCTTTTGGACCAGACTATCGCTTATTATGTGGTCGAGAACGGCACTGTTGAGCTGAAGGAGAGCGGCGTTGTGCTGGTTCTGGCTGACAATGTGACGCTCACCGGCGACGCGGACGCCACCGTGGTGGTGGCTGCCGAGGGCGCCAAGGTGTCCATGAAGGGCTACACCGGCGACGCCACTGTGAGCGTGGTGGCCGACGATGTGGCGCTGACCAACGTTCCCGCGGGCGTGGCGGTCCTGGCTGTTGAGGGTACCGACGGCGTGACGGTGAACGGCAAGACGGTCACCGCCGGCACCGACTACACTGTTCCCAGCCAGAGCTCCGGCGGTTCTTCCTCCGGCGGCGGTGGCGGCGGTAGCGTAACTCCTACCCCTGAGCCCGATCCTGATCCCCAGCCCGGCGACGACGACGAGGAAGAGGTAACTCCGGCTCCCGATGATCCCGAGGAAGAAACACCTACTCCCGAGGACCCCGAAGAGCAGGAGCCAAAGCCCGAGGACCCTGAAGAACAAGACCCGAAGCCCGAGGACCCCGAGGAACAGGATCCCACTGATCCCGACGAGGATGAATCCGAGTTTGGCGAGGCTCAGGGCGGCAACAACGGCACCGACTCTTCTGAGGAAGTCATCTAAGCGATCTGTACCCCTAGCGACTCTAGCACACATAAGCAGGGCGGCGGCTTGAAGCCGCCGCCTTTTTATCATTCAGGAGGTGTACCAATGAGACACTGGCTCAAGCGGGCCGGCAGCGGGCTGCTGGCCCTGCTGCTGGCGGTCCAGCTGCTCCCCGGCTCCGTGCTGGCTGTGTCCTCCTTTGAGGGCACGGCCTCCGGCACCGAGCTGTTCAAGGGCGAGGCTGGCGAGCCCCGGCTCTTTGTGTCGGAGACGGCCTATCCCCTGGCCCCCGGCGTCACGGAATACGTGACCTATACTAACGAACGCTCCGGCCTGAACCAGAACATCGACTTCTTCTGCGAGATCGACCTGGACCAGGCGGAGATCATGGCGGGCTACGCCAACCTGGAGGGCATCCTTACCGACCAGGAGATTACCTGGCGGATGCAGACGGTCTCCGACCAGGCAAAGAGCGCCCAGAGCTACTTTGCCCGCTCGGAGGACTACGCCGACGCCACCATCGTGGCGGCGCTGAACGCCGACTACTATAACATGGCCACCGGCCAGCCCAGCGGCATTCTGATGATCGACGGCGTGATCTACAACCAGCCCAGCAGCAGCTACTACTTCGCCATCGACCAGAACGGGGACGCCCTGATCTCCAACGACACGAGCGAGGCGTTCCTGGCCACCCTGCGGCACGCGGTGGCCGGCGGCACCCTGCTGGTGAAGGACGGAGCGGTCAACGTCCAGCCCGGCGGGCGCAACGTGACCTACACCGCCATCGGTATCAAGGCCGACGGCACTGTGGTGTCCATGGTGTGCTACGGCCAGCGCTATCCCGTCTCCTGCGGCTACACCCAGTACGAGGTGGCCCAGATGATGAAGGCCCGGGGCTGTGTCACCGCCCTGATGCTGGACGGTAGCGGCTCCTCTACCTTCGTCTCCCGCCGGGAGGGCGACAGCCAGATCACCACCCGCAACAACCCCTCCGACGGCCAGGAGCGGCAGGTGAGCTCCTCGATCTTCATCCTCTCCCGGGTGAAGGCCGACGGGGTGTTTGACCACGCCGCCCTCTCCCCCGCCAACGAGGTGTACACCCCCGGCTCCACCGTGCAGTTCACTGCCGTGGGCGCGGACAAGTCCGGCGGCCCGGCCCCCCTGCCTGACGGCACCTACTGGTCGGTGGCCTCCGGCTACGGCACCATCGACAGCGGCACCGGCCGCTTCACTTCCAATGGAACGGAAGGCGACGTGACGGTCTATCTGAACAGCGGCGCCGAGGTGGTGGGCCAGACCACCATCACCATCGCCCACCCCGACCAGATCACCTTCGCGGAGGAGACTGCCAGCATCGGCCAGGGGGACACCTCCGACCTGGGCCTGCGGGTGTACTACCAGCAGCGGGAGGTCCACTACAAGGACGGGGACTTCACCTGGACCATCGAGCCGACGCAGTATACCCGGCGGCAGTGGGTGGGTCCAGACGAAAATGATTATGAAACGGTAGTTGAGACTGTTGAGTCCAGTCCGGATCAAATGCAGTATCTAACGTTGGGAACGGTAAATAACAACCGGCTCACCTGCGATCCCGTATATACTGGGGCCAACCTGAAGCAACCCGACCATACTCTGACTGATTCCGAAAAGACCGCCTCCGCGATCACCGCCAGAGTGACGGTGACCAGCAAGGCAGACAACAGCATTTTCGGCACCGTCACAGTGGACGCCTGTAAAGACCCCATTGTGGCCATGGATTTTGAAAGTGAGAACACAACTGTTTTCCACAGCTTTGAAACCTATGCCGGCCAGTTTGATAAAAACGGAACTTACACCGCCTTTGAAACAGCCAAAACACAGGAAGAGATCGCGGCGGAGGGCTACGGCTATACCTGCGTCTCCTATGCCGGGCGCACCACCGATGGCCGGCAGGTGGGCAAGGCTGAAATCGTAAGCAAGGCGGACGGGTATCCCGTGCGATTTGGCGAACACTCCATGCGCGTCGATTATGACTTCAGCACCAACGCCGGAAAAACAGACGGCGCGTGCTTCGGTGCCGTGGAGGACATCGAGCTTGCCAACCTGGGCAATCCCACCCGGATCGGCATCTGGGTATACATCCCCAAGAACACGCCCAACCTTTGGCTGCGGCTCCAGTACCGGGACGGCAGCGGAAATGCCTCCCAGCTGGACTTTACGGAAAACGACATTTACCGGCCCAACAATGTGGCCCGAAACGCGGACGACAACTGGCATTACTTCGAGGCTGACATCAGCAAGCTTCAAACCCCGGTGACCATCCCGGCT
This sequence comes from Flavonifractor sp. An91, assembly GCF_002159225.1. Taxonomy (NCBI): domain Bacteria; kingdom Bacillati; phylum Bacillota; class Clostridia; order Eubacteriales; family Oscillospiraceae; genus Flavonifractor; species Flavonifractor sp. An91. Next base: position 20,421 of record NZ_NFHA01000014.1, read on the forward strand.
GGTCAGACCGTCCGCGTCATGATGGCAAATCCCAAGCAAAGCATTGGCGCGGCCAAGCTCTGGGCTTCCCCCGTGGGCTGGGTCAAGTGCCAGACCGATGAGAACGGCAATATCATCCTGGTGGACAAGGATGACCCGCGTGTGGCCAGCTTTACGGGCGGATACACCACCACCCCGCTCGACATCGGTGCCGTGGTCCCCGACACGGTGACCCTGGGTACCACCGGTGAAACGGTGACCATCGACCAGGTCCCCATTCCCGAATACCTGGCTACCTTTGATTCCAGCGGCAACAACCTGAGCAAAGGAAATTTGAGCGGTACGCTCTATTTCGACAACATCACCTTCATCTACGGCAGCACCCCTGAGGATACCTCCGCCCCGGACATTGAATCCATTACTGTGAAGGCCGGCGGCGGAGACGCCGTAAACCTGACCAGCGGCATGACCCTGGCCTCCGGGGCGCTGGACATCGAGGCTTTCTTCAACGACAGTACCGAGACCGACCGCAACAACACCGGCGTGGCCTCCGCTTCCCTGTACGTGGACAACCGCCTGGTGGAGGGCGACGGCGTCATCGTGGGCGCGGACACCCTGCGGGCGGGCATCCGCCTGGCCAACGGCAGCCACACCATCCGCATCTCGGTGGTGGACAACTACGGTAACGAGGCCACCCGTACCTTTACCGTCACCGTGGCCGACCCGGAGGGGGACGGCGCCCCGGTGGAGGTCACCGCTCAGGAGACCACTGCCGTGCTAGGCGGGCAGATCCACCTGGACTTCACCCCCCGGGATAACTCCGTGGACTCCATGACCGTGACCCTGGACGTGCCCCGCGCCTACGCCGACGGTTATCAAATCACCCCCGCTGCGTCCTGCGAGGTCAGCAGTATGAGCTACAACAGCACCGCGGAGGAGCTCACCTTCACAGTCACCGGTTCGGTGAACTCCGGCTCCATGGCCACCCTGACCCTGAACGTGCCCGCCGGCGCGGCCACCGGTACGACGCTGACCATCCCGGTGAACGGCCAGGCCGGCGGCTCCACCTTCAACGCCACCCCCTCCTGGACCGTGACCGCCCCCTATACCGTCACCTCCGGGCAGATGGTGGCGGGCCTGGCGGACACCTGCTGGTTCCAAATCAGCCACACCGCCAGCGGTGAGCCGGCCAGCGGCGTCACCCTGTACGCGGGCAGCGCCGAATTGGGCACCTCCGGCGCTGACGGCCGAGTGAGCTGCAAGCCTAAGGAAGGCACCACCTCCCTGACGGTCACCGCCCAGGACACCGAGGGCGGCGTCTCCGCCGAGTATGTGGCCCCGGTCTACTGGCCCCAGGGAAATACCGACGGCACCCCCACCCGGGTGTGGCGCAACGCCGCCGACGCCGCCGACACCCTGAACGTGAGCTGGCTGGCCAACCCGCTCTATGCCGGGAGCTCCGCCTGCATCCAGATCGCGGAGAGCGAAGAGGCCCTGGAGACTGCCGAGCCCCAGAGCGCGGACTGCGACCTGGTCACCTTCTCCGGCGGCAACGCCGCCGCCTATGTGTGCGGCGCGGAGGTCACCGGCCTGACCCCCGGCAGGACCTACTACTACCGGGTGGGCGACGGCGAGCACTGGTCCGAGGCCAGCAGCTTCACCACCGTCTATGAAAACACCGGCATCAGCGCCCTGGTGATGGGCGATCTGCAGGAAAACGATAACGCAAACCTCTCCGGCATTCTGGAGCAGGCGGGTGTGGACGGCCTGGACTTAGCGATCCAGACCGGCGATCTGGTGGACAACGGCTCCTCCTACTCCTACTGGAACAACACCATGGGGATGCTGGAGAGCCTGACCATGGATCGGCTCTTTGCCGTGGGCAACCACGAGCAGGAGGGTGGGATCGACCCCCATACCGTCATCTATAACCAGGATAACTCCAGCTACTACTCCATGAAGGTAGGCAACGTATTCGTGGCCACCATCGCCTACAACAGCTTCTCCGATGCGGCACTGGATCAGCTGGTGGCGGACGCCCAGGCCTCCGGCGCCACCTGGAAGCTGCTGGTCACCCACCAGCCCCCCTACTACACCAACGTGACGGCCGGTATGGGCAGCAGCGCCCAGCAGGCCATCGTGGAGGCGGTCCAGGAGGCCGGGATCGATGTGGTCCTCTCCGGCCACGACCACGCCTACGCCCGCACCCAGCCCATGCTGGACGGCCAGGTGGTGAGCCCGGAGACCGGCATCACCTATTTCATCTGCGGCAGCCTGGGGGAGAAAAGCTACGGCGTCACCGACACCCCGGAGTTCCATTTCGCCAAGGCCACCAACGACTATCAGGCCCTCTACCTCACCCTGGACACCACCGACAGCGAGCTGACCATTCAGGTCTACGACTACAACAACGGCAGCCCCGAGCTGATGGACAGCTTCACCAAGACCAAGGGCAGCGGCAGCCACACCCACAGCTACACCTGGAACGGCAGCGACCAGCTGACCTGCTCCTGCGGCTACACGATCCCCGCCGCGTCCTATACCGGCTACGCGGCCTACACCAATGCCTCCGGCAAGAGCGGCCAGGTTTATCTCAACGCGGGCAAGCTCATGACTGGCTGGTTTGCCGTAGGCGAGGATACTCTTCATCATGCGGGAGACGACGGTCTGCTCCATGATGCTGAGTCGATCAACACCGCTCAGTGCTGGGAGAATGGAAACCTGATCTGCTGGTGCCATGACTGCAATAAATACCGCACATTCTCTGAAACTCGGCGTCAGGGCCATCTCTATAATGAGGATCATGTTTGTACCCGCCAGGTATTCAACATGGAAACTTGGGAATATGAAACCTGCGGGCTCCATGGCAAGGACATCTCCACCCTGGACATCGAGCTGGCCTATCAGTACGGCTACTACACAGGCGAACCGCGCCGCCCCGCCGTCACTGTCACCGACCCTGAGACCGGCTATGAGCTGTTCGGCCAGTCCACTTACGGTGATTACATGCCCTATTGGGAAAACAACGTAAATGTGGGTACAGCCACCGTGCGGATCGTAGGCTATTCCGATGGCCCTTATTATGGCGAGGTATCGGTAAATTACCAGGTGGTCCCGCAGGATCTGACCGCGGAGGACTTCACGTACACCGCCACCTCCAACAGCGTGCGTCTGACCTGGGAGAGCGCGCCTGGCGCCCAGCAGTACATCGTCTACCAGAACGTGGGCGGCACCTGGACCCGCAGGGGCATCGTGGACGAGCCGGAGTTCACCTTTACCGGCCTGAGCGCCGGGGAGCACCAGTTCCGCGTCCGCCCCTTCGCCACCGTGGACGGACAGGACTACTACTCCAGCCGCAACTCCGACATCGTCACTGTGACCATCGCGGGCGGCGGCGTCACCTTTCAGGACAGCGGCGAAAACGGCGTTCTCACCCGCACCTACGGCGACGCGGCCTTTGCCAACCCCGCCAGCGCCGAGGGCGCCTCCGCCAGCTTTACTTACACCAGCGCCGACACCAACGTGGCCACTGTGGACGCAGCCGGCACGGTGACCATCGTGGGTGCGGGCAGCACCGTCATCACCGCCACGGCTGGGGAGCTCTCCGGCCAGTATCGGCTCACCGTCCAGCCCAAGGAGGTCACCCTCACCTGGACCGGCACGGAGGAGCGGGTCTATGACGGCCAGCCCTCCAGCGTCACCGCCCAGGCGGGCGGCCTGATGGAGGACGATGCCGTCACCGTCACCGTGACGGGCGGCGGTCAGAAGAACGCCGGCACGCACACGGCGGCGGCCTCCGGCCTGAGCAGCGGCAACTACGCCCTGCCCGAGGACTGCACGGCAGAGTACGTCATCACCCCGGCCACGATCACCGCCCTGGAGTGGAGCAGTGAGGAACTCACCTACACCGGCCAGCCCATCGCGCCCACTGCCACGGCAAAGGAGGGGCTGGTGGAGGGAGACGAGGTGACCTTCTCCGTACCCGAGGCCACCGAGCCGGGCACCTATCAGGTCACCGCCGTGAGCCAGAACCCCAACTATGTGGTGGCGGCCGATGTGACGCCCCATCAGTTCACCATCGTCCTGCCCACCATCACCCTGAGCAAGACCGACGGCAGCGTCACCGCCCACATGGACGGCACCAGCATCATGCTCAGCGGCCTGGTCGGCAGTCCGGAGGAAACTATCACCGTCACCGTGTCTGGCGGCGGTCAGAGCGGCTCTGCCACGGTCTCCTCTGGGGAAACGGGAACCGTGACCCTGAGCGGCGTGACCTACGGCGTGGACGCCGGCGGCCTTGCGGTCAAGCCCACCGATGTGACACTGACGAACGGCAAGACCGACGTGGTGCCCCCCGCCGAAGGGGTGACCGCCGATTTGGAGGACGCGCAGAAAGAAGAAATGAACACGGCAGCCAACTCCGTGGACAACAAGTTCACCAACATTCTGGCCGCCATCGCCTCCGCCGTGGAGGAGATCGTCGAGGACGCTCTGGATAAGGTAGAAGGAGAGGTCTCCAGCGTCAAAATGGAGGTCTCCCAGCGGCTGGAAGTGAAGGAGTACACGCCCGGAGAGTCCTACAAGGTGGACATCACCCCCGTCTATCAGATCGTCCCCGACGCGAAGGACGGGGAAGAGGCAGGCGGGGAGCCCGGTCCTTCTGCCGGGCCCATCGCTTCCGGCACCCTGTCCAACGACCAGATCACCGCGCCGGTGGAGGTCTCCATCCAGGTGCCCAGCGACATTACCCTGACAGAGGGCACCACCTTTGTCCGACACCACCGTTCCGATGGTCGGTGGGAGTACATCAGGCCCACCACCATCAAGGACCATGTCCTCACCTTCTGGACCAGCAGCTTCTCCGAGTTCGAGGTGGTCTCCGACAACCGGACCGGCTCGGTCACCTTCCCTCTGGACGATGGGGCCCAGACCCGGGTATTCACCCCCACCGACTTGGGCACAGAGCTGCCCAAGCTGGCGCAGGAGGGGTATACCTTCAACGGCTGGACCATCGGCGGGGACACGTACACCGAGGTCAACGAGGACTTCTTGGATGCGCTGAAGAGCGGAGAGACCCTTGTTGCGACTGCCAGCTTCACCGAAAATGAAAAACCGGTGGAGCCCGACGACCCGGACGACGACCACGGCGGTGGCGGCGGTGGCAGCGGCGGAGGCGGAGGCGGCGGTGGCGCAGTCTCCACCGATCACTCCGTCACAGCAGCCGGCACTACTCACGGCACGATCTCCCTCAGTGCCGATGCCGCGGCCAAGGGCGAGACCGTGACCATCACCGTCAAGCCCGCCAACGGGTACGAGCTGGATATCCTCACGGTCACGGACGCCAGCGGGAAAGCGGTGGCCACCACCGATCTTGGAAATGGCCGCTATTCCTTCACCATGCCCGGCAGCAAGGTGACTGTGGAGGCCGGCTTCAAGCCCGTCGAGGAGGAGCCCACCCCGGTGGAGCTGCCCTTCACCGACGTGGCGGAGAGCGCCTGGTACTATGACGCGGTGGCCTACGCCTATGCCAATGGGCTCATGGACGGCACCGGCGCCTCCAGCTTCGCCCCCGGCATGACCACCAACCGGGCCATGCTGGCCACTCTGCTCTACCGCCTGGAAAAGGAACCCGCTGTTTCCGGCGCCGTGTCCTTCCAGGACGTGGCTGCCGGCCAGTGGTACACCGACGCGGTGGCCTGGGCGGCGTCTGAGGGCATCGTCAACGGCGTGGGAGATGGCAGCGCCTTTGCTCCCAACGACACCATCACCCGGGAGCAGATGGCCGTCATGCTCTACCGCTACGCCCAGTACAAGGGCTATGACGTGAGCCAGGGCGGCATGGCCGCGCAGGAATACAGCGACTACGGCCAGGTGGCCTCCTGGGCCCAGCAGGCCATGCAGTGGGCCGTAAGTGCCGGCCTTATCACCGGCACCAGCGACACCACCCTCAGCCCCCAGGGCTCCGCCAGCCGCGCCGAGATCGCCACCATCCTCATGCGCTTCTGTGAGAATGTGGTGAAGTAGGGTTTGGAATAATCCGTCCCTGGTATCCGAACTAATCCAGGATTCCGATTCTGCGAATAAAGGAGCTTATCCTGATTCTAAACAGCTGGATACTGGCAAAGTTGAGCCCCGCAGAGACTTTCAGCCCCTGCGGGGCTTTCCTTTGTCGCTTAATTAGTAGATTCTGCCGCAGTTCCACAGCTTTGGGACACAGCGTCCCAAGGTCCGGCGGGAGCCGCCCCGCTGTCACTCCCATCCAATTCTCTGTTCAGAATGTCATCTTTAGACTTAATCTGAATGGAGTGATACAAATGATATCCTTCGATCTGAAAAAGCGTTTCACCCATGGACTGCGTGATGGGATCAAATATATGGCCTGCTTCCATGAGTCCATGGCCAGGAGTTGCGGGATTATGCGGAGCTATTCATGCGGCTCTGGACGCCCTCAGCTCCCTGCCGGAGGCCCAGATTCGCCGAGTGGTCGCCGATTTGATCCCAGCTAAGACTTCCGGCAGATCGCCCGGGAGAATACATAGATAAGAAAGCCATCTGGGAGTCCATTCGCTGCGACTTGGAGAACCTAAGAAAATTTTTCGATTCTGTGCTCTATTAGCCCGCTTTTTTGCGGTATATGAGAGAAGATTTTCTCTCCTCATGAGGGCGCAGAGGCTACAAGCCGCTCCCCCTCATATGCGGGGGAGCACCTACGCCAAGGATACCATCTTATAAAGAACCTAATATTCTTTTCCTACAACAAGGCAATAAAGGAGCATAATATGAGCGCGTCCTGATAGCAGAAAACCGAATAACGCTGAAAAGAAGTCCCGCAGAGGTCCAAGCCTCTGCGGGACTTCTCTTTGTCGTTTTTTGTGTTTTTTTGCCATGTAATAATAGGTTTGGGCCACTTTGTCCCAAAGTGGCCCCCATTTTCCCACGGTGCAGATCACCGCCGTTCCTTTGTTCAGATTGCTTCAACCCACCATCTGAACGGAGGAATTACAAATGACGACCATCAACTTGAAAGAGTTTTTTTATTGGTACAAGACCGATGAATACATAGAGGTGACGGACGAGGTGGCCGAGGAACTGCGAGCTGACAAGCGGTATGAAGTCACCCACCACCGGCGTATGAAAAGGAACAAGGCCAACTACTCTTTGGACGCGGATGATGGCATTGAATACGCCGCCTGTGAGTTTCAGCCTTCCCCGGAGGTTGCCCTGGACCTGATGGAGCAGTACCGGCGGCTGTGCTGTGCGCTCAACCATTTGCCCCCGGTTCAGGGGCAGCGGATCGACGCGCACTACCTGTTGGGCTGGTCGATCCGGGAGATCGCTTTGGCCGAAGATGTGAGCTGCCGGGCGGTGCAAATCTCCATTGACCGTGGCCTGCGTGCGATGCGAAAATTTTTCTAAAAATTATCCGCAGACTGTTTCGTATTTGCGTTCAAAGTGACCTGGGTAAGTAGAGGGAAATCTTTTCTCCCTCTGTGCGGTATTGGGATGGGAACCAGGCCATATGCGCGGGAGCGCTGTGACGACAACTGCTGTCTGATGACAGGCCGAACCTATCGCACGGCGCTCCCAAACCTAAAAAATCAAGGAGGCACAACCATGAGCTATGACACCGAACTGGCTGCCCTGCTCTCCGAGCCGTGGAATGAGAGTGTTTGCCGAGGGTACACGATCCTTGCTTTGGAGCGGTGTGGATATAAAACTGCGGTAATCCAGCGGGTCATGTCTGAACTCCACGAACTGCTCGACTTTACCAGCCCACAGGAGGCTCAGGCATACTACGAGCAAAGTCCGTATTAGTTTTCTCTGTCCTTTGATAAGGCGCAAGGCCACCACCCGAAAAGGGGTGGTGGCCTTGCGCGTTCTCGCATAGGACAAACTATCCAGCGCATATATCTTGCAGAAAGGGGGCGCATGGTCTATGCAAAAACAGGTCGATCTCACGGAACTGGCAAGCGTGGATATTCAAAAGGTCAGCAAGGAAGAACTGGTCGATGCCAGCGGTTTGTGTTTTGATCCCCAGGTCCCCCAGGAATTGCGGGCGGCCTATCTTCTTAACGCCATCGGAAATCCCTATTGTTTCCGCGTGGGCGAGCTCGGTGTCAAGCTGGAGTTTGCGGACAATGCGCCGTCTCTGCAAGATACAATTCTTGACTTCCTCCAGCGGAAAAAGAGCGGTCTTTGACCCTATCGCTCACCTTTGGGACACTTTGTCCCTACGGAGGCATCCTTGATGATACCCCCGGAAAGCGGTATAATATAGGTGTAATGTGATAGGGAAGGAGGCTAGCATGGCACGGAAAAGCCGGGCTGAGATTGAAGCTGTCAAAGCAAAATTCAGAGTTTGGAGGATTGCAATTTACATCCGCCTTTCCAAAGAGGACGCCCGTTGCCTGGACGAGTCCGAGAGTGTCACCAACCAGCGGGCGATCATCGAGGATCATATCGCCGGGTTCAACGATGGCGACGAGTACATCATTGTGGATGAATATGTGGACGACGGCATTTCCGGCACAACGGATGACGAGCGCGACGACTTCCAGCGGATGCTCTCGGATATTAAGCGGGGGCGCGTCAACTGCGTCATCGTGAAAGACCTGGCCCGTTCCTTCCGCAATTACAGCGATCAGGGCTACTATCTCGATGACTGGTTCCCCCGGTACAATGTCCGCTTTATCTCCCTGTTCCATCAACCGCTGGACAGCTACAAAGAGCCCCAGAATATGCGGAGCATCGCCGTACCCATCCAGGGCGTCCTCAACGAAAATCACTGTGCGGAGACTTCCGACAAGGTGCGGGAAGTATTTGATATGAAGCGCCGCAGCGGAGAACACATCGGTTCCTTTGCCGCCTATGGCTACCTCAAAGACCCCAAGGACAAAAACGCCCTTGTAGTGGACGAGGAGGCCGCTGGTGTCGTCCGTGACATCTTCCAGATGTTCCTGGACGGTATGAGCAAAAACGCCATTGTGCGCCATCTGAACGATCACGGCGTCCTTTGTCCCGCCGCTTACAAGCGGGAACGCCTTGGGTTGAAATATCAAAATCCAAGTTTGGACCCCGGCAAGCACCCTTTGTGGTGTGCCGTGACGGTGGGCGGCATCCTGAAAAACCGGATGTACTGTGGTGACATGGTGCAGGGCCGCTACCGCATGAAAAGCTACAAAGTCCATGTGCAGGAGATCGTTCCGCAGGATGAATGGTACATTGTGGAGAATACCCATGAGGCCATCATTGACCGGGAAACCTTTGACAAGGCGCAGCGGCTCCTCATGCGGGACACCCGCACAGGCCCCCAGCAGAAAAAATTATACCCGTTCAGCGGCTTTCTGAAATGCGCCGATTGCGGAAAAGCAATGACCCGCAGTAAAGTGGGCAATGCGGTGTATTATTACTGCCGTACTTATAAGGATCAATCCAAGAGTGCCTGTACCAAGCACACGATCAAACATATCCAGTTGGAGGCTGCCGTCCTCTATGCGATCCAGCAGCAGGTCTATTTGGCCGTAGACTTCTCTAAGACCATTGAGCAGATCAATAAAGCTCCCCTGGTCAAGAGCCAGTCAAAAAAGCTGCATGATGCCATCGAGCAGAAGGAACGGGAGCTTGCCAAGATCGTCCGATATAAGCAGGCAATCTATCAGGACTGGAAAGACGGCGAGCTCACACACTCTGATTACCGGCACATGAAAGAGGACTACGAACAACAGGCCGAGGCATTGAACCAAGTCCTGGAACGGCTCAGAGAAGAACAAAGGGAGCTGGAAAACGGCATTGATACGGAAAATCCCTTCCTGGCGACCTTCCGGCAGTATCAAAATATCGAAAAGTTGACGCGGGATGTTTTGATCGAGCTGGTGGACCATATCAAGGTCTATGAGGGAGGCAGTATCAGCATTGTATTCCGGTTTGCCGACGAGTTGCGCCGGATTAGAGAGTTTATCGAGCTCAATACCCATAGCGAGGCGGTTTGACAAGAAACCGCATTTTTTCAGATAGTTGACTTTCCTTAATAAACCGCTCCGGTGGGCCCGGTGGGTCCAGTAGGGCCGGTAGCACCGGTTGCGCCGGAACCGGCAGGCCCGGTAGGCCCGGTAGCACCAGTGGGACCGGTAGCCCCGGTAGGTCCGGTGGGACCAGGCACGGGGCAGGGAGGGGGACAGGGCGGCGGGCAGCAGCCTGGCGGACAGCAGCAGGCCCCACCTTCCTGTTTCCGTTTCCACTCCCGATCAGAGGGAAGATAGTGGTTCATATTGTACTCCTTTATCCGCTTGGCTTGTGGCTGTGCCACATGACAGCCTATGCGTTTGCCTGACGGGAGGTGCGCCGCTGGAACGCCCAGCAAAAAAGTAGGAAAAGGGGTTGACAAGACTAACTGTAACTGGTATAGTTACAGTATAGAAATAAAACAAATAAAGTTACAGTTAGGAGCATATGATACAGCCAGGCGATTGCCTGCTATTCGGAACAGAAAGGACGATGGATATGACTCCCATTACCATTACCAAAGCCAATTTTGAAGAAGTAGTGCTTCATTCCGACAAGCCGGTGCTGGTGGACTTCTGGGCCCCCTGGTGCGGCTACTGCCGCCGGATCAGCCCGGTGCTGGACCAGATTGCCCAGCAGTTTGATGGTCAGCTGGTGGTAGGCAAGATCAACATTGACGAGGAGCCGGAGCTGGAGGAGCAGTTTGAGGTGGAGGTCATTCCCACCCTGTTCCTCTTCAAGAACGGGGAGACGGGGGAGCCCATCGTGAACCCTGGTTCCAAGGCTCAGATCATCGACTGGATGGGACTGTAAAAGGAGGCGGACGGCATGGCGCAGTATGAAATCCTCATCGTAGGGGGCGGCCCCGCCGGTTATACGGCGGCCCTGTATGCCGCCCGCAGCGGCCGCAAGACGGCGGTGGTGGAGAAGCTGTCTGCCGGCGGGCAGATGGCCACCACCTCAGTGATCGACAACTACCCCGGCTTCCCCGATGGGGTGGACGGCTTCGAGCTGGGGGAGAAGATGGAGCAGCAGGCCCGGAAGTATGGGGCGGAAACCGTATATGCCGAGGTCACCGGGGCCGACTTAACCGCTGTTCCCAAGGTGCTCCACACCAGCGAGGGGGACCTGACCGCCGACGCGGTGATCCTGGCCACCGGAGCCTACCCCCGGGAGCTGGGCCTCCCCGGCGAGAGCGAGATGAGGGGGAGAGGGATTGCCTACTGCGCCGCCTGCGACGGCATGATGTACCGGGGCAAGGTGGTGGCGGTAAACGGCGGCGGCAACACCGCTGTGGAGGACGCCCTCTACTTGTCCAAGCTGTGCAAGAAGGTTTATCTCATCCACCGGCGGGACAGCCTCCGGGCCTCGGCGGTATACCATAAGGCCCTGGAGGAGGCCGGGGTGGAGATCCTCTGGAACTCCCGTGTGACAGAGCTGCACAAGGAGAAACGCCTGACAGGGATCGAGCTGGAGAACGTGATTACCGGCGAGAAAAGCCGGCTGGCCTGCGACGGCCTCTTTGTGGCGGTGGGCCGGGTGCCCGATACCGCCCTCTTTGCCGGACAGGTGGAGACCGATCAGGCGGGTTATCTGGCGGCAGACGAGAGCTGCCGCACCAGCGTGCCCGGTGTGTTTGCCGCCGGAGACGTGCGTACCAAGGCTCTGCGGCAGGTCATCACCGCCGCCGCCGACGGCGCCAACGCCGCCCACTGGGCGGAGGACTATCTGCTGAAACGCGTGTAAAGGAGAATTCCATTTCATGAACGGCCTGTTCTGTGTGGCGGTCCACGCCCTGATCTATCTGGATAAGCGGGGGTGTCTGCTCTCCAGCGAAGAGCTGGCGGCCAACATCTGCACCAACCCGGCCCGGGTCCGGAAGGTGATGGCCAAGCTGAAAAAGGCGGGGCTGGTGACCACCCGCACCGGCACCGACGGCGGCTATCAGCTGGTGGCTGATCCGGAGAAGGTGACCCTGGACACGGTGGCCGACGCTCTGGAGGTGCGGTTCGTGGAACCTGCCTGGCACAGCGGCGGAGGCGTGGACTGCGGCTGTATGGTGGCGTCGGGTATGGCCGGGGTGATGGACCACCTGTTTGATGATCTGGACCGGCGCTGTAAGGCGCGGCTGGCCCAGCTCCGCCTCTCCGACCTGGAGGGGCAGCTGGAATCCATACAAAAAGGAGAACCCCTATGAATTTGCAGCTTGAGACCGGCGTACCGGTACTCACCGTCTTTATCCAGGGCCTGCTCAGCTTCTTTTCGCCCTGTGTGCTCCCGCTGGTGCCTCTGTATGTGGGTTATTTGGCGGGAGGGGCCCGGACGGTGGATGAGAAGGGCAATATCCGCTATCCCAGAGGCAAGGTGCTGGTCAACACCCTGTTCTTTGTGGTGGGTGTCAGCTTCGCCTTCTTTGTGCTGGGGCTGGGCTTTACCGCCGCAGGCCGCTTCTTCAGCGGCAATCAGACCCTCTTTGCCCGCATTAGCGGCATCATTATGATCCTCTTTGGTGTCTATCAGTTCGGCTTCTTCGGCAAAGCGGCCGCTCTGGAGACCGAGCACCGGCTGCCCTTCCGACTGGACAAGTGGGCCATGAACCCCCTGGTGGCCCTGGTGCTGGGCTTCACCTTCAGCTTTGCCTGGACTCCCTGCGTGGGCCCCACTCTGGGCAGCGTGCTGCTGATGGCCTCTTCCGCCGCAAGCGCCGGCAAGGGCTTTTTGCTCATCGCCGTTTACACCGCCGGCTTTGTGATCCCCTTCCTGGCGGTGGGTATTTTCACCGGCACGGTGCTCAACTTCTTCAAGACCCATCAGAAGGTGGTCAAGTATACCGGCAAGGTGGGGGCGGCCCTGCTGGTCCTTATGGGCATCATGACCTTCACCGGCTTTATGAACGGCATCACCGGCTATCTGTCCGGCATTGGGGGAGGGACCGGCGTAACCGAGACGCCTACCCAGAGCGAAAGCGTCTCTCCCACGCCGGAGGCCACCCAGACCCCGGAGCCTGCGGAGAGCGCCTCTCCCGAGCCTTCTGCTGAGCCCACGCCCAAGCCTGAGATTGCTGCCCCCGACTTTACCCTCACCGATCAGTACGGCAACACCCACACTCTGTCCGACTATCAGGGCAAGACGGTGTTCCTCAACTTCTGGGCCACCTGGTGCGGCCCCTGCAAGAGTGAGATGCCAGACATCCAGAAGCTGTATGAGAGTTATGGAGAAAACAGCGAGGATCTGGTGGTGCTGGCGGTGGCCAATCCCGGCGGACAGGACGTGTCTCAGGAGGAGATTGAGCAGTTCCTGGAGGACAACGGTTACACCTTCCCGGTGCTTATGGATACCACCGGTATGACTCTGGCCTATTACGGCATTTCCGCCTTTCCCACCGCCTTTATGATTGACGTCAACGGCAACGTGTACGGCTATGTGCCGGGAGCCATGACGGCGTCCATCATGGAGTCGGTGGTGCAGCAGACCATGGACAGCGTGAAGTAAACAGGGAAGAGCGGCGCTATGCGCCGCTCTTTCTGGTTTTGAGGCGTTGTCATTTCCTCCGCTTTCTGGTATGATAGTAACACTTGCAAAATAAAGGGGTTTTATTGTGTTTGAAGTGATCAAAACCGAGGGAAAGGCCCGCCGGGGCGTCTTTACCTGCGCCCACGGCACGGTACAGACGCCGGTTTTTATGAATGTAGGCACCCAGGGCGCCATCAAGGGGGCTCTGTCTGCCTTTGACCTGAAGGACATCGGCTGCCAGGTGGAGCTGTCCAACACCTATCACCTCCACCTGCGTCCCGGCGACCAGGTGGTGCGCCAGATGGGTGGCCTCCACAAATTCATGCGGTGGGACGGGCCCATCCTCACCGACTCCGGCGGATTCCAGGTATTCTCTCTGTCCGGCCTGCGGAAGATCAAGGAGGAGGGGGTCACCTTTGCCTCCCACATCGACGGCCGCCGCATTTTCATGGGCCCTGAGGAGTCCATGCAGATCCAGTCCAACCTGGGCAGCGACATTGCCATGGCCTTTGACGAGTGCGTAGAGAATCCGGCCACCTACGAGTACGCCAAGGCCTCCTGTGAGCGCACCCTGCGCTGGCTCCAGCGGTGCAAGGTAGAACATGACCGGCTCAATGCGCTGCCCGACACGGTGAATCCCCATCAGATGCTCTTCGGCATCAACCAGGGCGCCACCTTCCCCGATCTGCGGGTGTGGCACATGAAAGAGACCGCCAAGATCGACTGCGAGGGTTATGCCATCGGTGGCCTGGCGGTGGGGGAGCCCACCCAGGTGATGTACGACATCATCGACGCGGTGGAGCCCCATATGCCGGCGGACAAGCCCCGATATCTCATGGGCGTGGGCACCCCCTCCAACATCATTGAGGGTGTGGCCCGGGGCGTGGACTTCTTCGACTGCGTCATGCCCGCCCGCAACGCCCGCCACGCCAAACTGTTCACCTGGTCGGGAGCCATGAACATCCGCAACGAGAAGTACAAGACCGATGAGCGGCCCATCGATTCCGACTGCGACTGTCCGGTGTGCCGGAATTTCTCCCGGGCCTATCTGCGCCACCTCTTCGTGGCGGACGAGATGCTGGCCATGCGCCTGGCCGTTATGCATAACCTGTATTTCTATAATAAACTGGCTCAGCGCATCCGGGATGCTCTGGATGCCGGTCAATTCACGGCCTTCCGGGCGGAATATTCCGAGAAGTTGGCCGGACGAATCTAAAACAAATTGTGAATCATGGCGAAAAACACTTGTCAAAACTTGCAAATCGTTTTATAATATTCCACTGATGACGCATGGCGTCAAAGTTGAAATCGGAGGGGATTGTATTGACAGCACAGATCACCAACGCGATGTTGTCCAGCACCGGCACTGATGCTGGTGGGGCAGGTAGTATGTTGAGCATGGTTATCCCGCTGGTACTGCTCATCGCGGTGTTTTATTTCCTGCTGATCCGTCCTGAGAACAAGAAGAAGAAGGCCGCTGCCAAGATGCGTTCCGAGCTGTCCGTGGGTGACCAGATCACCACCATCGGCGGCATCGTAGGTACCATCTGCGCGGTGAAGGAGAACACCATCGTGATCGAGACCAGCTCTGATCGCGTGCGCATGGAGTTCACCAAGTGGGCTGTGTCCACCCGCGGCACTCAGACTACTGAGGAAGGCCCCGGCGAGACCAAGGACACCAAGGACAAGAAGTAATAAGAAACGCCCTCCCGGCATAGGTTTCATCAGGAACCTGTGGTAAGGGAGGGTGTTTTTATGGGTAAAAAGGAGGAGGACCAGGGCGCCAAGCTGCTGCGCTGCGCTTTGGGTATCCTGCTGGGCGGGCTACTGGCCCTGGGCGTGTGTATGCTGTTCCTGCTGGGAGCGTCGGTGGCCATCTCCGGCGGTCTGCTGGACATGGACCTGACGTATCAGATCACCATCGTGGGGTGTGTGCTGGGCGGTTTCTGCGGCGCCCTGCTGGCGGTGAGCCGCTGCGGCGGGGGATTGGCCGCCGGACTGCTCACCGGAGGGGTGCTCTTTCTGCTGGTGCTCACCCTGGGAGCCCTGTGCTTCCGGGATGTATCCCTGGAATCTGGGGGCATCGGCCTGCTGTGCGGGTCCCTGTGCGGCGGGGCCGCTGCCGGTCTGCTGGGGAGCGGCAATCGAGGGAGCAAGCGGAAAAAACGCAGAAAGCGTTGAAATTGGAAAGACCCTATGGTATAATGACCTAAAGTCTCTATTTGGGAGGGAAATCAGAATGAAGCATATCAAGACGCTCAACGGCGCTACTCTGAAGAAGAGCGCCGCCCACGGCGGCTGCGGCGAGTGCCAGACCTCCTGCCAGTCCGCCTGTAAGACCTCTTGCACCGTGGCCAACCAGAAGTGCGAGAACCGGTAACAAACAACAGGGCAAGGGTGGGCGTGTAGGCCCACCCTTTTCCATGCCCTGAGGAAGGAACAAAAATTTATGGTACATACCTTTCAGTGTCTCGGCGTACGCATCGCCGTTGACGTGAACAGCGGCGCCGTCCATGTGCTGGACGAGCTGACCCACGACCTGCTCACCGCTCTGGCGGAGCGGGAGGAGAACGGGGAGAGCCTGGATGGGGCCCTGCCCGAGGTTCTGGCCGCTGCCCTGCCTCAGTATGATCCCGCCGCCCTGGCCGAGGCCTGGGAGGAGCTGCGGGAGCTGAAAAAGGAGGGCCTGCTCTTCGAGGCCGACGACTACATCGATCGGGACAAGGCCGCCTCCATGCAGCAGCAGGCCCTGGTGAAGGCCCTGTGCCTCCACGTCTCCCACGACTGCAACCTGCGGTGCAAGTACTGCTTCGCCTCCACCGGCGACTTCGGAACCGGCAAGCGCATGACCATGGACATCGAAACCGCCAAAAAGGCCATCGATTTCGTCATTGCCAAGTCGGGCAACCGCCGCAACATTGAGGTGGACTTCTTCGGCGGCGAGCCTCTCATGGCCATGGACACCGTGAAGGCCACCGTGGAATATGCCCGCTCCATCGAGCAGGAGCATGGCAAGTGCTTCCGCTTTACCATTACCACCAACGGCGTACTGCTGAACGACGAGAACATCGAGTACATCAACCGTGAGATGTCCAACGCGGTGCTGTCCCTGGACGGCCGCAAGGAGGTCAACGACGATCTGCGGCCCACCATCAACGGCAAGGGCTCCTATGATGTCATCGTGCCCAAGTTCAAGAAGCTCATCGCCGGGCGGGGCACCAAGGACTACTATCTGCGGGGCACCTTCACCCGCTTCCACAAGGACTTCGCCGAGGACGTGAAGGAGCTGGCCGCCATCGGCAAGAACGTGTCCGTGGAGCCGGTGGTAGGGAAGGAGACCGACCCCTACGCCATTCAGGAGTCCGATCTGCCTGAGCTGAAGGCGGAGTATGAGAAGCTGGCTGAGTATCTGAAGGACCACCGGGAGACCAACTTCTTCCACTTCAACGTGGACCTTCAGCAGGGCCCCTGCGTCATCAAGCGGCTGCGGGGCTGCGGCGCCGGCTGCGAGTATGTGGCCATCACCCCCGACGGCGACATCTACCCCTGTCATCAGTTCGTGGGCAACGAGGAGTACAAGCTGGGCAGCGTGAAGGACGGCACTTTCGACAACAGCCTGTCCAGCCGGTTTGCCGGTCTTAACGTCTACACCCGGGAGGAGTGCGCCCACTGCTGGGCCCGGTTCTATTGCTCCGGCGGCTGCTCCGCCTCCAACCTGCTTGTCGGCGGCGACATAAAGCATCCCCACAAGGTGGGCTGTGAACTGGAGCGCAAGCGTCTGGAGTGCGCCATCGCCCTCAAGGCCATCGATGCCGGTATGGCCGATTAAGGGGTATACAAAACGTAATTATACTATCTGTAATCGGTGTAATCAGCGCAGAAAGCCCTGCTGTTCGAGGCGGAAACCCTTGAGCAGCAGGGCTTTTCTCTGTTTTACCGGGATGAGTGCCAATTGAGAGCAACCCCTGGCCGATAGACCGTTCCGCACAAGGGAGGGGCTGACAAAAACGAGGCGACAAGGGTTTTTACTTGTCGTAAAAAAGCTCATTTTCCTAGAAAAATCAGGGGGAGAGGGGACCGCTGTCGGGCTCTGCTGTGCTGACTGACACACTGGTAGACATAATATACTTTACATAAGTATTCGGCATAATCGACAAAAATGACTTTTTTTCTTGCCGCACCTTGCACGATGCTCCGTGTTAAGCTATGATTATACCAAGAAATAAACAGGCAGGTCTGATTTACCAGCCTGGCGCATAGGCTTCTGTTGGGAGGTGAAGCCTTTGCGCAGGACCATTGTGGCCGCCTGGAATGTGCCCAGGGACGGGATCGTCCCGGCACTGATCATCCTGTCGGCCTGTTTTTTGGCCGGTGGGCTGACAGGCTGTCTGTTGGCCGCCCAGGTGGGCGGCGCTGGTGAAGCCAGCCTGAATCAGTATCTGGAGGCCTTTCTGCTGGCCGCACAGGAGGGCGCTGTAGATGTTCCCGCGCTGTGGGCTCAGATTTGGGACACGCTGCGCTGGCCCCTCTTTGCCCTGCTGCTGGGATTCACTGCGCTGGGTGTGCTGGGCCTGCCGGTGCTCTTCGCCCTGCGGGGATTTTTGCTGGCCTTTTCCATCGCCTCCTTTGTGCGGGCCTTCGGCGGCGCCGGCTGGCTGCTGGCCAGCCTGGTGTTTGGCGTCGGCGGGGTGCTGTCTCTGCCTGCTCTCTTCGTGCTGGGGGTACAGAGTATCCTGTCCGCCCGCGCCCTGGCCGCCCGGGTCCGGGGAGAGGGAAAGGGCAGGGTTCTGTGGGGCCGGGACTGTCTGGTCCGATGTGCGCTGTGTCTCGGCGCTGTTTGTGTGTGTATTCTGCTGGAGCGGACTGTGGTGCCCGCTCTGCTTTCCGGCGCGGCAGGCGCTCTTTTGAACCGATAGAGAGAAACAGGAAGGTGTTGGATGGATGGAATATCTCAGTGGATACGAACGATTTCTGACCGAAGAAAAAAAGGCGTCCCCCAATACGCTGAGTTCCTATCTGCGTGATGTGCGCCAATACCTGGACTGGCTGGGGGAGGAGGGGATCTCTCCCACCCAGGCCCTCCACGCCGATGTGGAGGCCTATACCCGCAGCATGACCGCCCGGGGCAAGTCTGCCGCCACCGTGACCCGGAGCCAGGCCTCCCTCAAGTCCTTCTATTCCTGGATGATGGAGATCGGCCAGATCGGCGAAAACCCCGCCCGGGGTCTGTCCCAGACCAAGGTAGAGCGCAAGCTGCCCCACATCCTTACCTCCCGGGAAGTAGAGCTCTTTCTGGAGCAGCCGGACCCATCCGACGCCAAGGGCTGCCGGGACAAGGCCATGCTGGAGCTGCTCTACGCCACCGGCATCCGGGTCAGCGAGCTCATCGGCCTGAATCTGGACAACATCAACCTGTCTGCCGGGTTCATCCGGTGCGCCAGCCGGGGGAAGGAGCGGATCATCCCCCTGTACCAGGCGGCGGTGCGGGCCCTGCAGAACTATCTGGACCGGGTCCGGCCCCAGATGGTGGAGCACCCCGACGAGAAGGCCCTCTTCGTCAACATGAGCGGGGAGCGGATGAGCCGCCAGGGGTTCTGGAAGATCATCAAGCACTATCAGGAGAAGGCGGGCATTCAGAAGGACATCACCCCCCATACCCTCCGCCACTCCTTTGCCGCCCATCTGCTGGAAAACGGCGCCGACCTCCACTCCATTCAGGAGATGCTGGGCCACGCCGATATCTCCTCCACCCAGATCTACACCCAGGTGGTGAGCCAGAAGCTGAAGGACGTGTACAACAAAGCCCATCCAAGAGCGTAAACAGCCAGGGCCTGTTGCAAAATGTGCAGCTCGTACAAAGACCCGTCATTCCGAGAAAAACGGCCGCCCACCGGGCGGCCGTTTTTCGTGGGAATCCGTCCCTTTTGCCGGGGAAACGGATTGCCACGCCAGTGTGCGCACTGGCTCGCAATGACAGGTTTGTGCAAAACAGCTATTTTGCAGCAGGCCCTTTTGCGCCCCGGGGCGGGCCTAATTCCTCCTTGCGCCCGTTTCAAGGCCGTGATACAATATTCTCTGTATGGAAAACAGGGAGGAAACCGACGCTATGCTGATTTTAGGCATCGACCCCGGCTTCGCCATCGTGGGCTTCGGCCTGGTGGAGGCGGCGGGGGGGAGGGACCGGCTGGTCCAGTGCGGGGCTATTACCACCCCGGCGGGTGAGGCCCTGCCCGCCCGGCTCCTCCAGATCTCCAATGATATGGACCTGCTGCTGGAGCAATTCAAGCCGGAGGCCATGGCTATCGAGGAGCTTTTCTTCAACAACAACATCACCACCGGCATCGGCGTGGCCCAGGCCCGGGGGGTGCTGCTGCTGGCGGCGGAACGGCACCAGGTGCCCATTTACGAATATACCCCCAGCCAGGTAAAGCAGGCGGTGGCGGGCTACGGCAAGGCGGAAAAACGGCAGGTTATGGACATGACAAAGCGGCTTTTGAACCTGAAAGCTGTCCCCAAGCCGGACGACGCCGCCGATGCGGTGGCTATCGCTCTGTGCCACGCCCGCTCGTACACCTCCCGGCTCCAGAGCCCCGACGCCAACCGGCCGGGCAGCGGCCGGTATGAGACACGCCGTTAGGAGTTTACGATTATGTTTTACTATGTGAAAGGAACCGTAGCCCATACCGCCCCCTATCTGGCGGTCATTGACTGCGGCGGGGTGGGCTATGCCTGCCGCACCACCAACAATACCCTGGCCCGGCTGAAAAAAGGGGAGAGCGCCAAGCTATTTACCCACCTGAACGTCCGGGAGGACGCCATGGAGCTGTACGGCTTCGCTACGGAAAACGAGCTCAATTGCTTTCAGCTGTTGATCTCGGTATCCGGCGTGGGACCCAAGGCGGCCCTGTCCATCCTGTCTTCCGCTACCCCCGAGTCCCTGGCCATGAGCATCATCACCGGGGATGAGAAGGCCCTCACCGTGGCCCAGGGCATCGGCAAGAAGATCGCCCAGCGCATCATCCTGGAGCTGAAGGATAAGCTGGCCAAGGGCCAGATCAGCCCCGGCGGTGAGAGCTACGGCGGCACCGGGGTCACGGTGATCCCGGAGAACAAGTCCTCCGAGGCGGCTGCCGCTCTGGCGGTGCTGGGCTACTCCCAGACCGAGATCGGCATGGCTCTCAAGGGCATCGACGTGGATGCCCTCAGCCTGGAGGACATCATCAAGCAGGCCCTCAAGAAAATGATGAAGGGGTAATCCCCCGGAAGGAGGAACCACCATGGCCAAACTGGAACGAAACCTCACCGGCAGCTTTGACGGACTGCTGGACTATCTGCACGACGGGATTTTGAACGGCAGCTCCTCCGCCAGCTGGGAGGACAGCAGCGACTACCACAACGGCTCCTTCCGGGTGGCCGTCCGGGTGTATGAGCGGTACAGCTTCATGGGAGGCAACCGGGTGAGCCTCAACCTGACTCTGGTGGGCAACGGCCCCCATCTGTTCCTGTCCGCCATTACCTCCGGCGGCAGTCAGGCCATGCTGTTCAAGATCAACACCCTGGGGGAGGGCGCCTTCCTGGACAAAGTGGAGGAGCTGCTGGACGGGTGGCGCGGATAAGGAAGTGAGACTTTGAGCATTGCATTTTCTGAAGACGGCTTTGAGACCGAGGAGCCTCTGGTGACCACATCCCTCACCCGGGATGACGAGAACGAGGGCTCCCTGCGGCCCAAAACCTTAAACGAATACATCGGTCAGGCCAAGGCCAAGGGCAACCTGGAGGTCTTTATCCAGGCTGCCAAAATGCGGAACGAGCCGTTGGACCATGTGCTGCTCCACGGCCCGCCCGGCCTGGGTAAGACCACCCTCTCCAACATCATTGCCAACGAGATGGGGGTCAACATCCGCATCACCTCCGGCCCGGCCATCGAAAAGCCCGGCGATCTGGCGGCCCTGCTCACCAATCTGGCGGAAAACGACATCCTGTTCGTGGATGAGATCCACCGGCTCAACCGGTCGGTGGAGGAGATCCTGTATCCCGCCATGGAGGACTTCGCCATCGATATCATCATCGGCAAGGGGCCGTCGGCCAACTCCATCCGGCTGGATCTGCCCAAGTTCACCCTCATCGGAGCCACCACCCGGGCGGGCCAGCTGTCCGCCCCGCTGCGGGACCGGTTTGGTGTGACCCTGCGGCTGGAGCTGTACACCCCGGAGGAGCTGGCCCTCATTGTCACCCGGTCTGCGGGCATCCTGGATGTGCCCATCGAGCCTGACGGCGCTATGGAGATCGCCAAGCGCAGCCGGGGTACCCCCCGGATCGCCAACCGGATGCTGCGCCGGGTGCGTGACTTTGCCCAGGTGAAGGCCGGGGGCGTTATCACCAGGGAGGTGGCCGATGTGGCGCTGTCCGCTCTGGAGGTGGACCACCTGGGGCTGGACGCCATCGACAGGCGGATGCTCCGCTCCATTATTGAGCACTACGGCGGCGGCCCAGTGGGTCTGGAGACCCTGGCGGCCACCATCAACGAGGAAGCTGTCACCCTGGAGGACGTATACGAGCCTTATCTGATGCAGATGGGCTTCCTCACCCGCACGCCCAGAGGCCGGTGCGTCACCCGGCGGGCCTATGAGCACCTGGGCCTGGCCGTCCCCGGCGGGGTGGGGATGGAGCAGCTGAGCTTTTAAAGTTTTTGATATAATTTGATATAAAAAGTGATGATAAAATTTTTAAACAACCCGTCACCGCCCGACGCGCAGGTGCGGGCTGATGAGGGCATCGGTCCCTACATCGCGAGGCGCGATCACTGCTGCGGGCGGCTGCAAAGGCCGCCCCTACAGAGCAGACACAAACCTTAACACATCGTTTTAATTGGATGATTTTGGTAGAAAGAGGTAATCTAGCATGGGTAAACTGTTTGGAACCGATGGTATTCGCGGCGTGGTCAACGCCGGTCTTGATGCGGAACTGGCCTATGATGTGGGCGTGGCGGCAGCTTATGTGCTGGCCCAGGCGAAAGGGGAGGGGCGTCCCCGGTTCGCCATCGGCAAGGACACCCGCATCTCCTCCGACCTGCTGGAGGGTGCGCTGATGGCCGGTCTGTGCTCCGCCGGCGCCGACGTGCTCCACCTGGGCGTAATCCCCACCCCCGGCGTGGCCTGGGTGACGGTGGACAGCGGCTGTGACGCCGGTATCGTCATCTCCGCCTCCCACAACCCCTTTGAGCACAACGGCATCAAGATCTTCAACAGCCAGGGCTTCAAGCTGCCCGACGAGCTGGAGGGCAAGATCGAGGACATTATCCTCAACAAGGTCCCCGTGCCCCGCAAGACCGGCGGCGACATCGGCCGCGTGACCTACGCCGACCAGAAGGAGCGCCAGGACTACATCGATCACCTGGTATCCACCATCGATTCCGACCTGTCCGGCCTGAAGATCCTGGTGGACTGCGCCAACGGCGCCTCCTCCGCCACCGCCGGCCGGCTCTTCGATTCCTTCCCCGACCTGCACACCGACATCATCAACGCCGACCCCGATGGCGTGAACATCAACAACGGCTGCGGTTCCACCCATCTGGACGGCCTGAAGGCCATGGTCACCGCCGGCAAGTACGACCTGGGCATCGCTTTTGATGGCGACGCCGACCGCTGCCTTATGGTAGACGAGACCGGCGAGGAGATCGACGGCGATCAGGTCATCGCCGCCTGCGGCCTGGAGCTGCTGGAGCAGGGCAAGCTGCCCGGCAACGCCATCGTGGGTACCGTCATGAGCAACCTGGGCCTGCACGTCTTCTGCCGGGAGCACAACATGGAACTGTTCTGCACCGCTGTGGGTGACCGGAACGTGCTGGAGAAGATGGAGGAGGAAGGCTGGGTCCTGGGCGGCGAGCAGTCCGGCCACACCATCTTCCGCAAATACGCCACCACCGGCGACGGCCAGCTCACCGCCCTGCAGTTCCTGGCCCTGCTGCGCCGCTCCGGCAAGAAGGCCTCTCAGTTGGTGGAGGGCTGCAGGCGCTATCCCCAGACTCTCATCAATGTGCCGGTGGCCGATAACGCCGCCAAGCAGGCCATCATGAACGACCCCTCCATTATGGACGCCGTGGCAGAGCAGGAGAAGCTGCTGGCGGGCACCGGACGGATTTTGGTCCGTCCTTCCGGCACCGAGGCCCTGGTGCGGGTGATGGTGGAGGCCCAGAGCCAGGAGGATGCAGAGAAAGTTGCAGAGCTCTTGGCAAATGTCATAAAAAATCGGGGCTGAAACTGAAATATTTCTAGCAAACACTTGACAAATTCAGGTATCAACGCTTATAATGTGCAAGGAGAAACGGCATGAAAGAGGACTATTTCCAACCGCAGGAGCCCAGTGATGAGGCCCTGTGTGCCCTGGCCGCTTCCGGCGACCGTCAGGCCGAAGAGGACCTGGTGGTGCGCTATAACCGACTGGTCCGCATCTGCGCCCGGCCCTATTTTCTGGCCGGCGGAGACAGCGAGGACCTGATCCAGGAGGGAATGGTGGGGCTGCTGGCCGCTATCCGGGAATATGACCCGGAAAAGGCCGCCTCCTTCCGCACCTATGCGGAGGTGTGCATCAAAAACCGTTTGTTCTCCGTTATCAAAGCAGCAGCAAGAGATAAGCACATACCGCTGAACAACTCCGTCTCGTTCGGAACCCCTCTTTTTAGTGGGAACGGCGATCCATTGGCGTTCAGCGCACCTGACGGACAGGGAACAGACCCGGAGGAGATCTTCCTCAGCCGGGAATCCTTCCGGGAACGTCTGGAGGCGCTGATCGGTCAGCTGTCCGGCTTCGAGGCAAGCGTACTTCGGTTGTATCTGAACGGTCTGTCCTACTCCGAGATTGCAGCCGAGGTAAACAAGTCCCCCAAATCGGTGGACAACGCGGTGCAGCGTATCCGGCGCAAGCTGGCGCAGCAAACTTCTTCCGGCGACATCAGCAAAGGCTGATCGCAATATTACACTGACCCAGCACATGGATCATCCGGACCTGGGCAAAGAAGCAAAGAGAGGGTAACATCATGTACGAAGACAAGACTCTGGTATGTAAGGAATGTGGCCAGGAGTTCGTGTTCACCGCCGGTGAGCAGGAGTTCTACGCCGAGCGCGGCTTCCAGAACGAGCCCCAGCGCTGCAAGGCCTGCCGTGACGCCCGCAAGGCTGCCTCCCGCGGCCCCCGCGAGTACTTCACCGCTACCTGCGCTTCCTGCGGCGGCGAGGCCAAGGTGCCCTTCGAGCCCAAGTCCGACCGTCCTGTTTACTGCAGCGATTGCTTCGCCCGTATGCGCGGCGAGCAGCACTAATCTGCATACCCCAAAGGCCGTCCCGTTCAGGACGGCCTTTTTCTATTGACTGAATGGCGCCTTTTTTCCAACCTCCGCATAGGATGTTCTGGACGGGGCTCCCGTCCCGTCCCAATCCATAGGAGGAGGGACACCCCTTGTATCCCGAGAACAACCCTCAGAACAATCCCGGCATCTGTGACGACAGCTGCGGCACGCTCCCTGAGTGCGCCCCCCTGGCCGTCCCCTATGTGCCGTTTCAGCCCAATAACCCCAAGCGCTACTCCCAGCAGGAGGCCCTGGCCAACGGCACCCTGTTTCCCGGCCTGAACCTGCCCTTCCGCATCAAGGCGGAGGCGGTGAAGGTGCTGGGCACCCAGCTGGCGGAGCTCCAGGCCCTGGAGTTCATGCTCCAGGAGCTGGGCCTCTACCTGGACACCCACCAGGACGACGCCGAGGCCTTCCAGCTCTTCCGGAAGTACGCCGCCCTGGAGGCCGAGGCCCGCAAAAAGTATGAGGCCGCCCACGGCCCCCTGACCCAGAATGCCGCCGCCAGCGCCGACAGCTGGGCCGCCTGGCTGGAGGGCGACTGGCCCTGGAACTACACCGCGGAAGGAGGGGCCAAGTAATGTTCCAGTACGAGAAGAAGCTGCAATACCCCGTGCGCATCAAGACCCCCAACCCCAAGCTGGCCGCCTGGGTCATCAGCCAGTACGGCGGACCTGACGGCGAGCTGGGCGCCTCTCTGCGCTATCTGTCCCAGCGGTACGCCATGCCCTATCCCGAACTGAAGGGCCTGCTCACCGACATCGGCACCGAGGAGCTGGGCCACCTGGAGATGATCGGGGCCATCGTCCATCAGCTCACCCGGGGGCTGACCCAGGAGCAGCTGAAGGAGGGGGGCTTCGCCCCCTACTTTGTGGACCACACCGCCGGGGTCTATCCCACCGCCGCCTCCGGCGCCCCCTGGAACGCCGCCAGCATCGGCGTCAAGGGGGATGTGATCTGCGACCTCACCGAGGATATGGCCGCTGAACAAAAAGCGCGGGTCACCTATGACAACATCCTGCGCCTCAGCGACGATCCCGACGTCAGCGACGTGATCCGCTTCCTGCGGGAGCGGGAGATCGTCCACTTCCAGCGCTTCGGCGAGGCGGTGCGCCTGGCCAAGGAGAAGATGGACCAGAAGAACGTCTACTTCACCAACCCCGCCTTCGATACCGCCAAGAAATAACACAAGAGGCCGACCCATCAGGGTCGGCCTCTTGTCATAGGAAGGGTGATTAGCCTACGCTCTCCAGGAAGCGCATGAGAATGGTAGCCACTTCCGCCCGGGTGGCGCTGCCCAGGGGATTGAGGGTGGTAGCGGTGCTGCCGGTGATCAGGCCCGCGCCGTTGGCCCACTGCATGGCCTCAACGGCATAGGAGCCGATCTGGCCGGCGTCGGTGTAGCTGCTCAGATCGTTGGACGCCGTCACATCATAGTTCTTGTAGGCGGCATAGCGATAGAGGATGGTGGCGATCTGCTCCCGGGTCATCATCTGATCGGGGGCAAAGGTGGTGTCGGACACACCGGTGACGATACCGGCGTCGGCAGCCCAGGCCACAGCATCGGCATACCAGGCATCCGCCGCAACGTCGGTGAAGGTGCAGTCGGCAGCCTCAGGCTTGCCCTCCAGGTTGTACAGTACCTGTACCAGCATGGCCCGGGACATCACGGTGTCGGGAGCGAAGGTGCCGTTGCCGGCGCCGTTCATGATGCCGTTTTCTGCCACATAGGACACCGCGTCGGCGTACCAGGCGGAGGAGTCCACATCGTCAAAGCTGTAGGCCATATCCATGGAGTAGGTGGGCATTTTGTTCTCGGTCAGAACAGAGGGGGTGAACACGTCCTCCTCGGTCAGCTCACCGGCCTGGTCAGCCTTGACAAAGGCCCACAGTTCAGTGAGGATTGTCTTGGCGTTGGCAAAGGCCTCCTCGGAGACGCCCTTGGCCAGGGCAGTAGCGGCCTGCTCGGCCAGCTCCGGGTTCTTCTCATAGAGGGCGGTCATGGACTCATCCACTGCCTCCTGCTGCTCGATGAGGGCCTTCTGGTAGTTCTCCCAGTAGAGCTTCACGTTGGCGCCATAGCGCTCCCGGTCATTGTCGCACAGGTCGTTGATGGCGGTAAATACCCAGTAGGCGGAAGTCTCAGCAGGGAAGTCCTCATCATCCAGCACTTCCTCGATGTCCTTGATGCTGGGGCTGTACTCGGTCTGGAAGATGTCGGAGGTGTCGGTCAGCAGGTTGCTGTAGTAGGGCAGGTAGACGGAGAACTCAGCCCGGGACATGGTCTGCCACTGGATGGTGGCCAGAGCCTCGGGCATATCGCTGCGGATCTCGAACACATGGCACTCGGCCTGGCGCTCGTTGCCGATGGCGGTGCCGTTGGGATTCTTCTCCGGGTTATTGTCGGCGGCATACTCAGTACCCTCGCCGCGGCAGGCCAGCAGCCGCAGCACCTCGTAGGTGGTCAGCTGATGATCGGCCTCAAAGAGCATATTGAAGGGGCCCTCGGGGGCAGCCTCACCGTCCCGCTCCACGGAAACGGACTGGGACAGCTCTTCGTTCAGGTAGTTGACGCCCTGCCAGTAGCGGATGTACTGGCCGTTGCCGAAGTCCTCGGAGCCGTAGGTCTTTTGGATGTCGATCTTGGTGATCTGGTCATCGGCCACCGTACCCTGCTGAGAGGACACCAGGAAATTATTCTCCAGAGGCAGGGAGATCAGATTGGCGGAGGCCACCACGTTTTCGGTGTCGGAGACGTCGATCTCGTTCATCACCACCATGTTAGGATTGACGGACACCTTGTCGTCGGGCATCTTCATGGCCACATACTGGTGGCCGGACAGGGTCTCAAAGTCCCACACCTCGTTGGCATCGCTGATGGTGAAGGAGTTGCACTCGCCGGAGCCGTAGGTATCGATGATGGCGGCCAGCTTCTCCACGCCGTCCCGGGCGGAGTCGGCCGACATCAGGATCACGGAGGTGAGGGAGATCTCGCAGATGCCGGTATCCACCAGGGGATCGGCGGCTTTGGCATTGGCGTTATAGGAAGTGGACACGGTGGCGCTGACGGAGACACCCTTTTCGTTCATGCCCACCTCGCCGTAGGCCTCACGCACCAGGTTTCCGTCCTTATCCACCACAGACTCGCCCTGCTCGATGGAGTCCCGCATCACGGTATAGCGATAGGTGTGGGAGGGATAGGGCATAGAGAAGCCGTATGTATCTTCATACATCTCGCCCTCGGCGTGATCGGCCGCCGGGCGGACCTCAAACACTTTATCGTACAGCTTGCCGATGTCTTCCGAGCGGCCCACATAGGTAGAGCCGTTTTCTGACTGCTGGCTGCCTACATACAGACCACAGCAGGCACTGGCGCTGACGCCGCTGCTTACCACCAGGGAACCGGCCAGCAGTGCCGCTCCAAGCTGTTTCAACCGTTTCTGTTTCATTTGCTTCATCCCTTTTACAGATTTACCGTCGTCTCTTGGACGCGTTTTTGAGTATAGCACCACCCGCTGCATAAATCAAATATTATTTCATTAAATATTGCATAAAATTTCATACCACATCCAGGGCGTTTATCAGCTGAGGCATAAAAAAAGACCGCCCAGGTGATGAGGGCGGTCCTTTTTTGCCGGTCAGGAGAGCTTTACCTTGGCCACAATGACCTTCACAGGCACGGGGGACTCCAGCGCCACACGGGGGGCGTGGAGATCCTGGGGCCAGACGATGTAGAAGGTGCCGGGCCGGACGGTGAGGGTGTCCCAGTCGGTGGTGAAGAACTGGATATCGGGGGTGTACTCGCTGAGCTGCTTCAGGGGGGCGTCGGGCAGGGAGTAGCCCATGCCCTCGGTGCCGGATACCACATACTGAATATCGGCGTAATCCCGGTGGCACTCCAGCTTGCAGTCGGCGGGGAGCTTGGTGTCCACGTCAAACCGGGTGGCGTACACGTTGTCGCCGTCAATGTCAACTCTCTGGCCGGGGGTCAGGGTATCCGGGTCCACCTTGGCCAGCCACTCCAGGGCCTGCTGGAACCGCTGGCCCAGACCGTAATACAGGGGCGCGTTTTTCATTTTATCAATGACCATTGGGCTCACCTCCATGGTTGTTGCTTCCATCTTAGCCCCTGGGCGGCAAAAAGGCAACAGAAATTTGGACAAGCCGGGCGCTTCATGGTAGAATAGCAGGGACGGTTTCTTCTATCCCGCCCCGCCGCCGCATATTCTTCCTTGAAAAGGGGGGAGCGGTATGAAGCGGATCGGACAGTGGGCCCTGCTGTGGGTGCTGGCTCTGGCCACCGCCGGTTATCTGGTGTTCTGGCCGGGAGGCACGGTACAGACCGCGGGGCCTATGGACAGTGGACGGCCTGTTCTGGTGCTGGACGCCGGCCACGGCGGGGAGGACGGGGGCGCGGTGTCTCTCACCGGCGTGCCGGAGAGCCAGATCAATCTGGCCATCGTCCAGAAGCTGGACCTGCTGCTGGGGCTGTGCGGCCGGGCGCCGGTGGTGCTGCGGCAGGAGGACGTGTCTCTCCACGACTCGGAAGCGGATACATTAAGAGAGAAGAAGGTCTCTGACCTGAAAAACCGGGTGGCGATGGTGGAGGGGACGGAAAACGGGGTGCTGCTGAGCATCCATCAGAATATGTTCACCAACGCCAAGTACCACGGGGCACAGGTGTTTTACGCCCCCACCCAGGGGAGTCAGGAGTTTGCCGTCCACACCCAGGAGGTGCTGCGGCAGACGGTGGACCAAACCAATGAGCGCCAGGCCAAGCCCATTCCGGACACGGTCTACCTCATGAACCATATCACACGCCCCGCCATTCTGGTGGAGTGTGGCTTTCTGTCCAACCCGGAGGAGGAGGGCAAGCTGCGCTCGGAGGGCTATCAGCTCCAGCTGGCCGCCGCTCTCACCGGGGCGTGGCTGCAATATGAGGGCAATTTTACATCGTAACGCCGCCGTACAGGGCGGCTACACCAAAGAATAAAGGGAGGATCATCCACCCATGAAAGCAAAGACCATGTTTTACTGTACCGAATGCGGCAACGAGCTGCCCAAGTGGGCGGGCCAGTGCCCCGCCTGCAAGGCGTGGAACACCATTGTGGAGCAGCCCGCCGAGACCAAGCGGAAGAGCGCCGCGGCCGTGGCCACGGTGGGGGAGCGGCGGGGCAGCATCAAACCCCGGCTCATGGACGAGGTGGAGACCACCCGGGAGCTGCGGTTCCAGACCGGCATGAACGAGCTGGACCGGGTGCTGGGCGGCGGCGCCGTTCAGGGCTCCCTGGTGCTGGTGGGCGGCGCCCCGGGCATCGGCAAGTCCACCCTCATGCTCCAGATCTGCCAGAACCTATGTAAGTTTGCCAAGGTGCTCTACGTCTCCGGCGAGGAGTCCGAGCGGCAGATCAAGCTGCGTGCCGAGCGGCTGGGGGTGCGGGGGCAGGAGCTCTATCTGCTGGCGGAAACCAACCTGGACGACGTGGTGGAGGCGGTGACCGCCCTCCAGCCCGACGTGCTCATCGTGGACTCCATCCAGACCATGTACAACGGAGAGCTGTCCGCCGCCCCCGGCAGCATCGGCCAGGTGAAGGACTGCACCATGGCCCTGATGAATCTGGCCAAGGGCAGGGGGGTGACGGTGTTTGTCATCGGCCACGTCAATAAGGAGGGCTCCATTGCCGGACCCAAGGTGCTGGAGCACATGGTGGACTGCGTGCTCTACTTCGAGGGGGAGCAGCAGAACTCCTACCGCATCCTGCGGGCGGCCAAGAACCGCTTCGGCGCCACCAACGAGATCGGGGTCTTCGAAATGGGGGACGCCGGTCTCACCGAGGTACCCAACCCCTCGGAGATGCTGCTGGCCGGGCGCCCCCAGGACACCCCCGGCACCTGCGTCACCTGCGTCATGGAGGGGGTGCGGCCGGTGCTGGCGGAGGTCCAGGCCCTGCTGGCCCCCACCAGCTTCAACGTGCCCCGGCGCACCTGCAACGGCTTCGACTTCAACCGGGCCAACCTGCTGCTGGCGGTGCTGGAGAAGCGGGGCGGGCTGATGGTCAGCTCCTGCGACGCCTACATCAACGTCATCGGCGGCCTCAACCTGGACGAGCCCGCCGCGGACCTGGCTATGGTGGTGGCTCTGGCCTCCTCCTTCCGGGACCGGCCGGTGCCCGGCGACCTGGCCGCCATCGGGGAGGTGGGCCTCACCGGCGAGCTGCGGTCGGTAAACGCCCTGGGCCAGCGGCTCAGCGAGGTCCACCGGCTGGGCTTCACCAAATGCCTGGTGCCCCAGCGCACCGGGGCCAAGCTGGAGGTCCCCGATGGGCTCCAGCTCATCAAGGTCCGCAACATCCGGGAGGCCCTGGCCTTTTTATAAGGTAGGGGAGCCGCCCAGAATTTTTGGATAAAAAGCAAGTCTCTCTTGCAAAAAGGGAGAAAATCGGATATACTACCAATATCCTAGAAATTTGGAGGTATTCCCTTTATGGCTCAGATTACCAAAGATACCATCATCGGCGATATCCTGGACATCGCTCCCGAGACCGCTCCCATCTTCCTGTCCATCGGTATGCACTGCCTGGGCTGCCCCTCTTCCCGCGGCGAGACCGTGGAGGAGGCCTGCATGGTCCACGGCGTGGACGTGGACGAGCTGCTGGCCAAGATCAACGCCAGCGTGGGCGCTGCTCAGTAACAACCGTAAAAAAGGAGCGGTCAGACCGCTCCTTTTTTGAAAGCTTCGAAAAAGTGGCAAAGCCGCTTTTTCGAGAAGGCTGCAGCCCGCCGCGCGCGGACAAAGTCCACACTTGCGGGCTGAGCAGTGTTTTCGTCCACGCACTTGTCGCGGCCGAAAACAGATTTGGACTTTTTTCGCGCCTGCGGGCGCGAACTCTGCGAGGCTCTTTTGATAAACTGAAAAAAGGAGCGGTCAGACCGCTCCTTTTTTCGTAGGAGGTGAAGGGATGCGTCCCATGGAACTGACTCCCCGGCTGCGCTCGGTGGCCCAGCTGGTGCCCCAGGGGGCCAAATTTGCCGACATCGGCACCGACCACGCCTATCTGCCGGTGTGGCTCCTTCAGCGGGGGATCATCACAAAGGCTCTGGCCTGCGACCTGCGGCAGGGGCCTCTGGACCGTGCCCGGGCCACGGCGGAGAAATACGGCCTGACGGAGCAGATGGACTTCCGGCTGTGCGACGGCCTGGCGGGGGTGCGCCCCGGCGAGGCCGACACCATCGCCATCGCCGGCATGGGGGGCGAGACCATCGCCGCCATCCTGTCCGCCGCGCCCTGGACGTGGCGGGAGGACTGCCTGCTGCTCCTCCAGCCCATGAGCGCCCAGCCCCAGCTGCGGCTGTGGCTCCAGGAGCACGGCTACACCATTGCCCGGGAAATCCTGACCCGGGAAGGGGATACCATTTATACGACCTTCCAGGTAAAGGCCGGACCCATGCCGGAGCTCACCGCCGGTGAGCTGTGGGCGGGCCGGCAGAGCAGGGGGGAGGCCGACCCTCTGCGGAGCGAATACTTAAACCGGCTCATTGACCAGACCGGCCGGGCGGTGGAGGGGCTGCGCCGCTCCACCCGGAGCGCCGACGCCGGGCGTCTGGACGAAATGGAGCGGGCCCACCGGGGCCTGCTGGAACTGCGAGAGGAGTGGCTGTCATGGCAACCGTAAGAGAGATTTATCAATACTTGGATGGGCTGGCCCCTTTTTCCCTCCAGATGGACTTTGACAACGCAGGCTTTCTGGTGGGCCGGGGGGACCGGACCGTTGACAAGGTGCTGGTGAGCCTGGACATCACCGAAGAGGTGGTGGCTGAGGCCGCCCAGCTGGGGTGCCAGCTCATTGTGTCCCACCATCCGGTGATCTTTTTCCCCGCCAAGTCGGTGACCGACGCCACCCCCGACGGGCGTATTCTGCTCTCTCTGGTGGAGCACAACATCGCCGCCGTATGCGCACACACCAACCTGGACGCGGTGTGTGGGGGTGTCAACGACGCCTTGGCCCGCAAGCTGGGTCTTACCAACATTGAGCAGCTCAAGCAGGACGGGGTGGATTCCTCCGGCCGGCCCTACGGCATCGGCCGGGTGGGCAACACCGCCGGAGTGCCCATGTACGCCCCCGCCTTCGCCGCCTTCGTGAAGGAGACGCTGGGGGCAAACGGGGTGCGCTTTGTGGACGCCCGCCGCCCGGTGCGCCGGGTGGCCGTGGGAGGCGGCGCCTGCGCCGATATGCTCAAGGACGCTCTGGCCCTGGGCTGCGACACCTTTGTCACCGCCGATGTGAAGTACAACGGCTTCCTGGACGCCAAGGCTCTGGGGGTCAACCTCATCGACGCCGGCCACTATCCCACCGAGCAGGTGGTGGTGCCTGTGCTGGCCAAGTGGCTGACCGACGGCTTCCCCAAGGTGGAGGTGCTCACCACCCAGACCCATAAAGAGGTGTTTTCCTACCTGTGAGGGCTTGTCAAGCCACAGAAAAAGTGATAAACTAGATGCGCTGATTTTCGACGAGAAGGGAACGAGTACCAATGTCAGGACATTCCAAGTGGCATAATATTCAGAAGACCAAGGGCGCGGCCGACGCCAAGCGCTCCCAGATCTTCACCAAGATCGCCCGCGAGATGATCGTGGCCGTCAAGACCGGCGGCAGCGGCGACCCCAACAATAACTCCCGCCTGGCCACCGTCATCGCCAAGGCCAAGGCGGCCAATATGCCCAACGACAACATCAAGCGCACCATCGATAAGGCTCTGGGCTCCGGCAACACCGACAGCTACGAGAACGTGGTGTATGAGGGCTACGGTCCCTCCGGCGTGGCCGTCATCGTGGACGCCCTCACCGACAACCGCAACCGCACCGCCCCCGAGGTCCGTCACCTGCTGGACAAGTACGGCAAGGGCCTGGGCGCCACCGGCTGCGTGTCCTGGTCCTTCGACCGCAAGGGCGTCATCATTATCGAGAAAGAGGACCTGGATGAGGACACCGTCATGATGGACGCCCTGGACTGCGGCGCCGACGATATGCAGGTGGAGGACGAGGTCTTTGAGGTGTACACCGATCCCGATTCCTTCGGCACTGTGCTGGCCGCCATGGAGGAGAAGGGCTACACCTTCGTTCAGGCTGCCGTGGAGATGGTGCCCCAGAACTACGTCAAGCTGGAAAATGAGGACGACATCAAGAACATGGAGAAGCTCATTGACCTGCTGGAGGACAACGACGACGTTCAGAACGTCTGGCACAACTGGGATCAGGGCTGAGTTTATAAAAAAGGAGCCTGCCGCATTTGCGGCAGGCTCCTTTTCTCATGGAATATATTCCAAATGCCGGCAGATCCATTTGCCCGCCTTGCTGCCCAGCACCAGGGCGATGGGCAGGGGAATGACTGCAAAGAGCAGAAGAAAAACCAGCGGATTCCAGGAGGCGGCATACAGCAGGACGGAGTAGTCGGAGAAGTGTTCCAGCAAAAAGACGTAAAACCGAAACATGAAATATACCGCCCACACCATGCAGAAGGCCTCCAGCTTGGAACTGTCCATTCCGGTGTGGACCCGGTCGGACTCCGGGATGGGACGGCCCTTGACCTCCCGCTCCAGCAGGGCGGCGTAATCCTCCAGGCCGCTGGCCTGGGCGGTGTCGGTGAAGCGCAGCTTGTCGTAGGCGTCTATGGCCGCCTGGAGCCGCTGCCGGAGGGAAAAGGCCGCCCTGGAGGCGTTCTTCTGAAAATCCTCGATCATGGCGCGGATCTCCTCCAGGGTGAAGCCCGCCTTCCGCAGGGTGGAGATGGCTTTCAGCCGGTCCACGTCGGCGGGGGAGAAGTCCAGCCAGGTCCGTCCGCCCCGGCGCTGGGCCAGGGGAACCACCAGTTTTTCCTGCACATAGAACCGCACCGCCCGCTCTGTCAGACCGGTCTGGGCGCATACTTCCTTCATTTTCATGGGCCATCCCTCCTTGGGTAAGGACAGTGTACCATCTGACGTAAGGGAAGAGTCAAGGGATTTTGCAAAAAAAGATGGCCCGGAGCTGCACGCTCCGGGCCATCATATCTGCAAGTAAGCCTGTAAGCCGGGTTCTGTCCTTTAAGACAGCCATCTATCTCGACGCACCGTTGCCGGTACGCTCAAGCCGCCTCCCCGGGACGGCCGGGCCGGCCTGTTGTCCCTCCACGGCGTTGCTCCGGATAGAGTTTACAGCGATGGACGCTTGGCACGCCATCGGGTGAGCTCTTACCTCGCCTTTCCACCCTTACTGGCCGGTCGCCTCCATCTGAAGGCGGTCCTGTTCCTAGTTTCGGAAAATGGGTGTATCACGTCGGCCTGCGGCCGCCGTGATGCATCCGCCTCCACATGGAGGCAACCGGCCAGCGGTCTATTTCTGTTGCACTTTTCCTAGGGTCGCCCCCGGCGGGTGTTACCCGTTATCCTTGCCCTATGGAGCCCGGACTTTCCTCACCCACGGGCCTTTCGCCCCGCAGGCGCGGCTGTCCAGCTTGCTTGCCCGACTATTTTACGCTATCTTGCCCGGATTGTCAAATCAAAAGCGCTCAGCGTTTGCATTTTCTCTTCAGGTGGGATATAATAAATTGGTTAAACTATGAAAAGGGAGGAACTGTTATGAAGCGTTCCACCATACAGGAATATCTGGCGGGTCTGAAGGGCAAGCGGGTGGCCGTCATCGGCATCGGCGTGTCCAACACCCCCCTGATCAAAATGCTGCTGCGGGCGGGTGTGAAGGTCACCGCCTGCGACAAAAAGCCCATGAGCGCCTTCGCCGGTCTGGCCGAGGAGCTGGAGAGCCTGGGCGCCACCCTGAAGCTGGGGGAGGACTACCTGGAGGACCTGGACTTTGAGGTCATCTTCCGCACACCCGGTATGCGGCCCGACCTGCCCCAGCTGGTGGCCGCCCAGCAGAAGGGGGCCATCCTGACCTCTGAGATGGAGGTCTTTTTCCAGGTCTGCCCCTGCCGCACCATCGCCGTCACCGGCAGCGACGGAAAAACCACCACCACCACCATCATTGCCGAGCTGCTCAAGGCGGCGGGGGAGACCGTCTATGTGGGCGGCAACATCGGCAAGCCCCTGCTGCCCGACGTGGACGGCATGGAGCCGGGGGATATCGCCGTGCTGGAGCTGTCCTCCTTCCAGCTGATGACCATGGACCGGAGCCCCAACATCGCCGTGGTCACCAACCTGGCCCCCAACCACCTGGACGTCCACAAGTCCATGGAGGAGTACATTGAGGCCAAGGAGAACATCTTCCTCCATCAGAGCGAACAGGATCTGCTGGTGGTCAACGCCGACAACGAGATCACCCACGGCTTTGCCGGAGAGGCTCAGGGCCGGGTGGCCATGTTCAGCCGCCTGTCCGAGCCCGCCCGGGGCGCCTTCCTGCGGGATGGGGTGATCTGGGTCCGCAACGAGATGCACGAGCGCCCGGTGCTGCCGGTCAGTGACATCCTGCTGCCCGGCACCCACAACGTGGAGAACTATATGGCGGCTATTACCGCCCTGGACGGCCTGGTGCCCGATCCGGTGGTGCGGGACTTCGCCCAGAAGTTCGCCGGGGTGGAGCACCGCATCGAACTGGTGCGCACCCTGAACGGTGTGAAGTACTACAACGACTCCATCGCCTCCAGCCCCTCCCGCACCATTGCCGGCCTGCGCTCCTTCCACCAGAAGGTGATCCTCATCGCCGGCGGCTACGACAAGCACATCCCCTTCGACGTGCTTGGCCCTGAGATCATCGGCCATGTAAAGGAATTGTTCCTCACAGGCAATACCGCGGAGAAGATCAAGGCCGCCGTGGAGAACTGCCCTGATTATCTCCCCTCCGCCCTGCCCATCACCGTCATCGACGGCTTTGAGGAGGCGGTACTGGCCGCCCACAAGGCCGCCAAGCCGGGTGACGTGGTGATCCTGTCTCCCGCCTGCGCCTCCTTTGACAAGTTCAAGAACTTTATGGAGCGGGGCGCCGCCTTTAAGAAGATCATTTATGGATTGTCATAAATAGCCTCATAAGGAGGAGTTACATTTGGATATGAAAATTGTGCTGGAGACCCTGTGCGGCTGCACGGCGCCCTCCGGCTTTGAGACCCCGGCGGCACAGGCCGCCCAGGCCCTGCTGGCCCCCCTGGTGGATGAGACCAGCATCGACCGCATGGGCAACCTGATCGGTGTGCGCCGCTGCGGCAAACCGGACGCCGGGAAGGTCCTGCTGGACGCCCATCTGGATGAGATCGGCCTCATCGTCACCGGGGCGGAGGAGGGTTACCTCCGGTTCCGCACCATCGGCGGGGTGGACCCCCGGATGCTGCCCGGCCGGGAAGTGACCATCCTGACCCAGCCCCCCATGGTGGGCATGGTAGCCAGCCCCGGCCCCGAGCAGGACGACGAGAGCAAGTCCGTACCCATCTCCGAGCTGGTGGTGGACGCCGGTCTGACCCAGGAGCAGGCGGAACAGCTGATGGGCACCCCCATGGTGTACCGGGGCTCCTGCTTCCCTCTGGGGGAGGACCAGATGTGCGGCAAAGCCATGGACGACCGGTCCTGCTTTGCCATTCTGCTGCGCTGCATGGAGCTGCTGAAGGACAAGGAACTGGACATGGACGTGTACGTCATGGGCTCCACCCGGGAGGAGGTCTCCGGGGTGGGCGCCACCGTGGGTACCTGGGCGGTACAGCCCGACTGCTGCATCGCCGTAGACGTGACCCACGGCCGCACCCCCGATGGCCCCGCTGACAAGACCTTCGTGCTGGGAGGGGGACCCGCCATCGGTGTGGGCCCCAACATGACCCGCTGGATGACTCAAAGGCTGCTGGATAAGGCACAGGAAAGGGAAATTCCTTTCCAGCAGGAGGTCATGAGCGGCCACACCGGCACCAACGGCTGGGAGATGCAGATCAGCCGGGAGGGCGTTGCCACGGCGGTGCTGTCTCTGCCTCTGAAATATATGCACAGCCCCATTGAGGTGCTGTCTCTCACCGATCTGGAGCACACCGCGGCTCTGCTGGCCGCCTTTGTGGAGGATCTGGGAAAGGAGGGGCAGCTGTGAAGGAACTGCTGAGAAAACTGTGCGCCCTGCCCGGCGTGTCCAGCTGGGAGGACCAGGTGCGGGACTGTGTGATGGAGGTGGCCGGTCAGTACGCCACCGAGCTGCGTGTGGACGCCATGGGCAACGTGATCGCCTTCAAGGAGGGAACCAAGGCCACCGGCAACAAGCTGCTGCTCACCGCCCACATGGACGAGGTGGGCCTGATGGTGCGCGCCATCACCGACGAGGGCTACCTGAAATTCGACACGGTGGGCCGCATTGACCGCCGGGTGCTGCTGGGCAAGCGGGTGCTGGTTGGGCCCAGGCTGCTGCCCGCCGTGGTGGGTCTGAAGGCCTACCATCTGGTGAGCCGGGACGAGGAGAAGAACGTCCCCAAGCTGGACGAATTCTACCTGGACATTGGAGCCAAGAGCAGGGAAGAGGCGGAAAAGCTGGTCCGTCTGGGGGACGTGGCCACCTTTGACAGCACCCCTGAGATTTTTGGGAACGGCCTGCTGAAGGGCCGGGCTCTGGACAGCCGCATCGGCTGCGCCGTGCTGCTGTGGCTTATGCGGGAGGAGCTGCCCATGGACTGCACCTTCGTGTTCACCGCCCAGCAAGAGGTGGGAGCAAGAGGTGCTTTCGGCGCCGCCTTCTCGGTGCAGCCGGAGATTGCTCTGGTGCTGGAGGGAGCTCCCGCCGCCGATCTGGCCGGGGTGCCCGCCCACAAAAAGGCCTGCGCCCTGGGCAAGGGCGCGGTGCTCCCCATTATGGACAAGGGCGTTATCGTGGACCGGAAGCTCTTTGAGACCCTGCGGAAGCTGGCGGAGGAACAGAACATTTCCTGGCAGCTCCGGGAGGCCACCACCGGCTCCGGCGACGCCATGGCGGTCCAGCGGGCCGCTTCCGGCGTGCGTACAGCGGTCATCGCCGCACCGGTGCGCTATCCCCACACCCCCGCCACCCTGGCCAGCGCCGAGGATATCGAGGCCATGCTGCAGCTGACCCGGGCATTCATCAACCATCTGTCCAAGGAGGACTGACCATATGGATATTTTAGAGATCATGCAGGCCCTCAACGCCTGCCACGGCCCCTCGGGCAACGAGGGCCAGGTGGCTGCTGCCATCCGGACCCTGGCCGCCCCCTATGTGGACGAGATCACCACCGACGCTTTGGGCAACCTGATCTGCCACAAGCAGGGCACCGGCCCCCGGGTGATGTTTGCCGCCCACATGGACTCCATCGGCTTCATCATTACCCACATCGACGAGCATGGCTACCTGCGCTTCGGCCAGGTGGGCGGCCTGTCCGCCCACGACCTGCCCGGCACCCCCGTCCGGTTCCGCAACGGCACCCGGGGCGTGGTGGCGGTCCAGGGAAAGGTGGAGCCCAAGGACTGGAAACTGGATCACCTTTACATTGATATCGGCGCCAAGGATCAGGCCGAGGCCAAGACCATGGTGCAGGTGGGGGACACCGCCGTATTTGACACCACTCCCTTTGTCAGCGGCCGCAAGATTTTCTCCCCCTATCTGGATGACCGCATCGCCTGTGCCATCCTGCTCTCTGCCATGGAGCGCATCAAGCACGCCGGCAACGACCTGTACTTTGTCTTTACCGTTCAGGAGGAGGTGGGCCTGCGGGGCGCCCGCACCGCCGCCTACGGCATCGCCCCTGACTACGGCATCGCCGTGGATGTGACCGACTCCGACGACATCCCCGACGCTCCCCACGAGTGCTCCAGCGCGGCGGGGAAGGGCGCCGCCATCAAAGTGATGGACAGCTCGGTCATCTGCCACCCGGCAGTGGTGAAAACCCTGGAGGATCTGGCACAGGCAAGGAATATTCCTTACCAGCGGGACATCCTCCGCTTCGGCGGCACCGACGCCGGCGCCATCCATCAAAGCCGCTCCGGCGTGTACACCGGCGGTATCTCGGTGGCCACCCGGTACGTCCACACCCCCATGGAGGTGGCCGACCTGGACGACATCGAGGCCTGCGTGGCCCTGACCGCCGCCTTCGCTCAGGCCAAGCTGGAGGCGTAATTTCTCTGAAAATGGTGGGGCGTCTCCGACGTCCCGCCAAACCCACAAACCATAGATAGAACAGGATGGATCAAGGAAAATGTCTTTACAGATCAGCGACAAAGTAAAAGCCCTGGCGGCGCAGGCCCAGGCCGACCTGGCGGAGCAGTTTGCCCGCATCGACGCCATTGCCGAGGAGAACACCCAGAAGGTGCTCTCCGCCTTCCAGAAGCACCGGGTGGCCGAGGCCCACTTCGCCGGTACCACCGGCTACGGCTACGACGATCTGGGCCGGGATACCCTGGACCTGATCTTCGCCGACCTCTTCCACACCGAGGACGCTCTGGTGCGGGTGCAGTTTGTCAACGGCACCCACGCCATCTCCTGCGCCCTCTTCGGCGCCCTCAAGCCCGGCGATATTCTGGTGTCCGCCGTGGGCGCCCCCTACGACACTATGCTGGGCGTCATCGGCGTGGTGGACAAGGGCCCCGGTTCCCTGAAGAGCTACGGCATCGAATACAGGCAAGTAGATCTGGTTGACAACGCCCCCGACCCGGTGGGGCTGGCGGAGGCCGTGAAGGACCCCCGGGTGAAGGCGGTGCTCATCCAGCGCTCCCGCGGCTACGCCACCCGTGCCTCTCTGTCGGTGGCCGAGATCGGCGCGCTGGCCAAGGTGGTCAAGGACAACAATCCGGGCGCCGCCGTGCTGGTAGACAACTGCTACGGCGAGTTCGTGGAGACCATCGAGCCCACCCAGGTGGGTGCCGATCTGGTGGTGGGCTCCCTCATCAAAAACCCGGGCGGCGGTCTGGCCCCCACCGGCGGCTACATCGCCGGACGCCATGACCTCATTGAGGGTGCCGCCATGCGGCTCACCACCCCCGGCATCGGCAAGGAGTGCGGTTCCACCTTTGGGGCCAACCGCAGCCTCTATCAAGGACTTTTCCTTGCCCCCCACACCACCGCCCAGGCCGTCAAGACCGCCGTCTTTGCCGCCCGGATCATGGAGCTGCTGGGCTACCAGGTGGAGCCCGCCTCTGACGCGGTGCGCCACGACATCATCCAGATGGTCCACTTCGGCTCTCCCGAGCCTCTGAAGAAGTTCTGCAAGGGCATCCAGTTCGGCGCTCCGGTGGACTCCTACGTCACCCCCGAGCCCTGGGATATGCCGGGCTACGACTGCCCGGTCATCATGGCCGCCGGCGCCTTCATCCAGGGCGCTTCCATCGAGCTGTCCTGCGACGCCCCCATGCGGGAGCCCTACACCGCCTACTTCCAGGGCGGCCTCACCTATGAGAGCGGCAAGGCCGGCGTTATGCTGGCGGTAGAGGAACTGCTCAAGGATTAAGGCATAGGACGAACCGGCCCCCGCATAGCCTGCCCTGAGGGGGTGAGGCCATGAGGCGGTCCTTGCGGATGTGGTCCCCCCGCCGCAGATTCCATGTCCGGCGGCGGGGAAGGGGCCTGTTGCTGGCGGCTGCGGTGGGGATTGGTCTGGCGCTGCTGGTGATCTGGCTGCTGGACGCCGCCCTGCGGCCCGCTGTCACCACCCTGGCCACCGTTCAGGCCCAGAACAAGATCACCGGTATCGTCAACGACGCGGTGACCGCCACCCTGGCCGACCAGGGGGTGGCCTACGCCGACCTGGTGACGGTGGAGCGGGACGAGAGCGGCAAGGTGTCCCTGCTGGCGGTGGACTCTGTCAAGCTGAATACCTTGCGTGCTCAGATCCTGGAAGAGGTTCTGGAACAGGTGGAGGGACTGGACGCTCAGGAGCTGGGGGTGCCGCTGGGCAGCCTCACCGGCTTCTCCACCGCCTCCGACTGGGGGCCCATGCTGCCGGTGGGTGTACTGACGGCGGCGGTGCCCAAAGCGGAGTTCTCCAACCAGTTTACCGCCCAGGGCATCAACCAGACCCTGCACCAGATCATGCTGGACATTACAGTGGAGGTCACCCTGCTCATCCCCGGCGGGCGGGCAGAGACCAGCGTCACCGCTCAGGTGTGCGTGGCCGAGACCCTGCTGGTGGGGGAGGTGCCAGACACCTATCTGGGGCTGCCCGCTGCCGGTTCGTAAGAAAAGCGTAAGACACGGCCTCTTTTCCCTGTGGTATGATAAGGGAAAAGGAGGCGATTGTATGGACGACCTGCTGTGGTATCTGGAGATTACGCTGGATTATATCAAACAGATGCTGCCCTGTATGGCCATAGCCGCGGGCTGTTTTCTGGCCCTGCTGCATCACAGAAGGCGGGGGCTGTACCGCCGGGGGCTGCAAAGCGGCGTGGTGCGGGAGATCGGCCTCTTGGCGTTTGTGCTCTTCTGCGCCGGACTGGCGGCCCTGACGGTGTTTCCGTCCAACTTCTGGACGGTATCCCACTGGCAGGAGGCCTTTCAGGGGCTGCGGCCCTTTTTCCCCATCACGCCCCTGAGCGAATCGGTGCAGTATATTGGATGGACACCCACCCTGTTCCGTGGAGACAGACTGGGTGCGTGGGGCTTCTACATGGTGCTGGCCAACGCCCTGATCTTTGTGCCCATCGGCTTCTTTGCCAACCTGCTGTGGCGGAAACCCCGGTGGTGGAAGGGGCTGGTGGTGGGCTTCTGCGTGTCCCTTACCATCGAGTTTTTACAGCTGTTCGTCAACCGCTCCACCGATGTGGACGACCTGATCCTCAACACCACGGGGGCTTTCCTGGGCGGGCTCATCGCCCTGCTGCTGGGCAAGCTGGCCCCCAAACTCACCCGAACATTTCAAGTGGAGGTCCGCCATGGACGAGAAACAGGAGATCCAAAGCCTGCGCCGGGAGCTGGAGCAGGCCAACTATGAATATTACGTGCTGGACAACCCCAGCATGAGCGACTACGACTTCGACCACAAGCTGCGCCGCCTGGAGGAGCTGGAGGCCAAGTACCCCGAGCTGATCACCCCTGATTCGCCCACCCAGCGGGTGGGGGGCAAGGTAGCCGACGGCTTCGCCGAGGTCCACCACCGGGTC
Source organism: Flavonifractor sp. An91 (assembly GCF_002159225.1). NCBI lineage: Bacteria > Bacillati > Bacillota > Clostridia > Eubacteriales > Oscillospiraceae > Flavonifractor > Flavonifractor sp. An91. The sequence goes on from NZ_NFHA01000014.1 coordinate 63,307, forward strand.
CCCCTGGAGAGCCTCCAGGACGTGTTCTCCTTTGAGGAGCTGGCCGACTTCGGCCAGCGGGTCCAGGACGCCCTGACAGGCGGGGTGGAGTACGACGTGGAGCCCAAGGTGGACGGGTTGTCGGTGGCGCTGGAGTACGAGAACGGCCTCTTTGTCCGGGGCGCCACCCGTGGCGACGGCCAGGTGGGGGAGGACGTGACCGAGAACCTCAAGACCATCCCCTCCATCCCCCTGCGTCTGCCTGAGGCCCTGCCCTCCCTCATCGTCCGGGGCGAGGTGTTCATGCCCAAGAAGAGTTTTGAGCAGCTCAATGCCGACCGGGAACTGCGGGGCGAGGCCCTCTTTGCCAACCCCCGCAACGCCGCCGCCGGTTCTCTGCGGCAGCTGGACCCCAGGATCGCCGCCTCCCGCAAGCTGGACATCCGGGTGTTCAACGTCCAGTGGGCCGAAGGCAAGACCTTCACCACCCACACCGAAACCCTGGAATACTTGGGGGAACAGCGCTTTAAAGTAATTCCACATTACACCTGCTCTACCATTCAGGAGGTGTCCGAGCGCATTGCCGCCTTGGGGGACGGCCGGGAGGAGTTCCCCTTCGACATCGACGGCGCTGTTGTAAAGGTAAATAACCTTGCAGACCGAACCACCCTGGGTTCCACCGCCAAATTCCCCCGGTGGGCCGCTGCCTACAAGTATCCCCCCGAGCAGAAGGAGAGCGTGGTGGAGGACATTGTGGTGCAGGTGGGACGGACCGGTGTCCTTACGCCCAAGGCGGTTGTAAAGGCGGTACGCCTTGCAGGTACTACCGTCACCAATGCTACCCTCCACAACCAGGACTTCATCACCGAGAAGGACATCCGCATTGGGGACACGGTGCTGGTTCAGAAGGCGGGGGAGATCATCCCCGAGATTGTGTCGGTCATTAAGGACAAGCGCCCTGAGGGCACGGTACCTTATCATCTGCCCGACCACTGCCCGGTGTGCGGGGCTCCCGTGGCCCGGGATGAGGACGGGGCCCACATCCGCTGCACCGGCGCCGAGTGCCCCGCCCAGCGGCTGCGGCACATCGTCCACTTCGCCAGCCGGGACGCCATGGACATCGAAGGCCTGGGCCCCGCCGTGGTAGAGAGCCTGGTGGGGGCGGGGCTGGTGAAAGGCCCCGGGGATCTGTACAGCCTCACCGCCGACCAGGTGGAGCCTCTGGAGCGGATGGGCAAGAAGAGCGCGGAAAACCTGATGGCGGCCATTGAAAAGTCCAAGTCCGCCGGACTGGGACGGCTGCTTTTTGCCTTCGGCATCCGGCAGGTAGGGCAGAAGGCGGGCAAGGTGCTGGCCGCCCGGTTTGGCACTCTGGACGCCCTCATGAACGCCGGTGAAGAGGAGCTCACCGCCGTGCCCGACATCGGCGGCATCACGGCCCAAAGCCTGCTGGACTGGTTCGCCAACGACCAGAGCCGCCACCTCATCGAGGCCCTGCGGCAGGCGGGTGTGTCCTTCGACAGCACCGAGGCCCCGGTGGGGGACAAGCTGGCGGGCAAGACCTTCGTACTCACCGGCACCCTGCCCACCATGGACCGGAAGGAGGCCGCCGCCCTCATCGAAGCCCAGGGGGGCAAGGTGAGCGGCTCGGTGTCCAAAAAGACCAGCTATGTGGTGGCGGGGGAGGCCGCCGGGTCCAAGCTGCAAAAGGCCAACGACCTGGGCATCCCGGTGCTCACCGAGGAGGAGCTGCTGGCTCTGCTGGGACAGGAATAAGACAGAAAAGGGTTCCGCCTGTGCTAAATTTAGTACGGGCGGAACCCTTTTTTCAGGCCTCGTAACGCCAGTTTAGGAGCTTGTTCGGTTCTGCTTCTTCTTTTCTCTGATCAGCGCAGCCAGCAGAATTATGACACCAAACAAGTATCCGAAGGACAACGCACCGATCGATACCATTCCGAGACTCAATTGGTAAAAACAAAAAACCATAAGAATCATGCTTCCAACAATAACAACTGCCGGGAAGATAAGCGTGCCAACAGGTCCCAGACGTCTGGTTCCGGCATAACAGAACAGGCAATAAACGAGAAACCGACGCAAAAACATCCAGGTAAAGTATTGTTCATATGCAGTGTTGAAATAATGGAGGATTTCTGGGGGCATTCCTTGTTCCATAGCAAGCATATAACCCGGCACCATGTGCGCAAGCACCAAAGACCAAATGACAAGTCCAATCCCAACAATCAAGTAATGGATTCCTTTTTGTCTTACCGTATTGCTGCGAAGAAGCAGAAACCATATCAACAGTCCCCAAAGCCACAATGCGTTTGCTCCATAGGTGTTTTCGATAAAAGGAAAGGCAGACGAAGCATAGAAAGACGATATGGCACCATATTGTCCCATAAATCGTTCTGCGAAAATGAAAACAACCCTAAATCCCAGATTTCTCATCCCTTCCAATAGCAGAACTGCTATGGGAATACATAATGCACTAAGCTCTATTCTCTCTGGCTTGATGCACTTTGTGATCCATAAAACGAAAACCACAGCCAATCCCAGACCGGCAAATGCCCAGGAGACGAGTGCTCCCGTGATATTACTGACTGCAAAAAACAGCAATAGTGTGATAGGGAGCGCCCACGAATTTCTCCCTTTGGCTGGTAACTGCTTCCCACATTTTCCGCAAAATACTGCATCTAATCCGGCGGGAGCACCGCACTGTGGGCAAAACGCCCCTGTTTGTTCTCGCATCTCTTTATTTCCTCCATCTCTCATATCGATTGAATGGGCACCTTTTAATATCCACAAACTTACACAATTACCCTTATATAGGATACTATTAAAGTGCGAATGAATCAAGTATATTGCTGAATTCCTTCCTGTTTCGCTACGCATATTGACCCGTGGGTGCTCCGGCGGCGGTTTTGTGCACCAACCGCCGCCCTTGACGCTCCGGCCCAAAACTGCTACAATATTTTGGATCCTGATTACCAAGGAATAGAAGGGAGCGGGCGGCATGGTGCTGGCGGTAGACGTAGGTAATTCCACCACCACGGTAGGTCTGTTTAACGGGGAGGGCAAGCTGCTCTTCCGGGCCACCCTGGAGACCTCCCGGAACAAGACCCGGGACCAGTGCGCCATTGACCTGCTGGGCGTGTTCGGACTCTACGGCGCCGACGTGAAGGCGGTGGATGGGACCATCCTGTCCAGCGTGGTGCCTCCGCTCACCGCCGTCTTTACCGATGCCCTCACCCGTCTCACCGGCAAGACGCCCATGGTGGTGGGGCCCGGCATCAAGACCGGCCTCAACATCAAAGCCGAGATCCACAATCAGCTGGGCAGCGACATCGTGGCCTCGGCGGTGGCGGCCATTGCCGCCTATCCCAGTCCCATCGTCATGGTGGACCTGGGTACCGCCACCTCGGCCTCTCTGATCGTGGGCAGCGTGTATGAGGGATGCGTCATCATGCCCGGCCTGACCCTGGCGCTGGAGGCTATGTGGGACCGGGCGGACGCCCTGCCTCCCATTTCTCTGGAGACCACCGCCCCGGTGGAGCTGCTGGGCCGCACCACCGAGGAGGCCATGCGCTCCGGCGCTCTCTACGGCCACGCCGCCATGCTGGACGGCGTCATCGACCGGATGGAGGCGGCGGCGGGCAGCCCCGTTACCGTGGTGGCCACCGGCGGCAGCGCGCCCCGTATCCTGCGCTACTGCAAGCGCACCGTCCACTACGACGCCGACCTGGTGATGCGGGGTCTCTATCTGCTTTATCAGAAGAACACCCGCAAGAGCCGGCGTACCTGACTTTGTACTCAACGGCACACTGCCGTGGGTAAATAAACGTGCGCTGCATCCTCAGACAGGAGCGGCAGCAGGAGGGAAGTAACCATGAGAGCAAACGAAAAAACCAGACGCCTGACCGGACTGGCCTTAATGACGGCCATCATCGTGGTCCTGCAGGTAGTCGCCAGCTTTGTCAAGTTCGGCCCCTTCTCCATCACCCTGGCCCTGGCCCCCATCATCATCGGCGCGGCCCTGTACGGCGCGGGCGCAGGCGCCTGGCTGGGCGCTGTGTTCGGTGTGGTGGTGCTCATCGCCTGTATTGCAGGCTGGGACTACGGCGGAAACGTCCTCTTTACCGCCAACCCGCTGCTCACCGCCGCCCTGTGTATTGTCAAGGGCGCTGCTGCCGGCTTTGTGTCCGGCCTGGTGTTCCGGTGCCTGTCACGCCGTTCCCCTCTGGGAGCTGCCATCACCGCAGGTATTGTCTGTCCGGTGGTGAATACCGGTATCTTCTGCGCCGGTCTGGCTCTGTTCTTCTACGACACTCTGGTGGCCTGGGCCGGCGGCTCCGATTTGATCTACTACATCATCTTTGTCCTGACCGGCGTCAACTTCCTGCTGGAGCTGGCCATCAACCTGGTCCTCAGCACGGTGATCGTCCGGGTGGTGGGGGCCAGAAAGCGGTCCTGACATCCCAATATGTCAGCGGGCGGCCTTCGGGCCGCCCGCTTTTTTGCTGACCGGCAGTCCATTTTGCATTTTGAGGCTTGTGCTCATTCAAAAACCAGGAAGTTTTTCAAATAAGGACTTGCAATTCTGCAAGTCGACGCATATAATATGTCAAGAAAACGGATACAAGGGAGAGATTCCATTGAAAGAGCTGTCCAGGATCGCGGAGGCCGTCCAGGCGTCCACCACCATGGCCATTGACGCCATGTTCAAGCAGATGAAGGCCGACGGCATCGACGTCATCGGTTTCGGCGCCGGTGAGCCCGACTTTGATACCCCCGACGCCATCAAGGAGGCGGGCATTGCCGCCATCCAGAACAATGTGACCCGCTACACCCCCGCCGCCGGTACCGTGGAGCTGCGTCAGGCGGTGTGCGACCGCATGAAGGCCGACTACGGCCTGGACTACAAGCCCGCCCAGGTGGTGGTGAGCAGCGGCGCCAAGCACCTGGTGTACCTGGCTCTGCGGGCCATCGTCAACCCCGGCGACGAGGTCATCCTGCCCGCGCCCTACTGGGTGAGCTACTATGAGCTCATCAAGATGGTGGGCGGTGTGCCCGTGGTGGTCACCGCCACCGAGGCCGAGCACTTCAAGCTCACCGCCGACAAGCTGGAGGGGGCCATCACCGACAAGACCAAGGCCATCATCCTCAACAACCCCTCCAACCCCACCGGCATGATGTACAGCAGGGAGGAGCTGGAGGCCCTGGAGGCGGTGTGCGCCAAGGCCGACCTGTACGTCATCTCCGACGAGATCTACGCCTGCCTGGTGTACGACGGCCGGGAGTTTACCAGCTTCGCCTCCCTCAGCGAGGACGCCAAGGAGCGCACCATCCTCATCAACGGCGTGTCCAAGGCCTACGCCATGACCGGCTGGCGCATCGGCTACGCCTGCGCCAACGCCAAGATCGCCAAGATCATGGCCAACTACGTCAGCCACTCCACCGGCTCCCCGGTGGCCATCTCCCAGAAGGCCTCTGCCGCCGCCCTCAGCGGTCCCCAGGATGAGGTGCTCACCATGAAGAAGGCCTTTGAGGAGCGCCGCAACTTCATCGTCAAGGAGATGAACGCCATCCCCGGCGTCAGCTGCATCATGCCCGAGGGCGCCTTCTATGTGATGATGAACCTGAATGAGCTCATCGGCAAGACCATCCACGGCGTGGAGATCACCAACGACGACGTGTTTGCCGACGCCTTCCTGAAGTACGGCCTGGTGGCCGTGGTGCCCGGCTCTGGCTTCGGCGCGCCCAATTTCGTCCGCTGGTCCTACGCCACCTCCATGGACAACATCAGGGAGGGCCTGGCCCGTCTGAAGAAGTTCCTGACGGAGTAAGCCCCGCTATAGGAAAAGAGACCGCCGGTGGCGGTCTCTTTTTTGCTGATCCGGCAATGGACGGCGGGCATCCCGGATGACAAAATCCCCGCCAATCCGTCTCAGGCCGTTGACTTCCTGCCATAGGGGTGGATATAATATAAAATACGCATTTAACAAGGAGTGAACTGTCCATGAGAATGGCGTTGGCCATCATTTTGTGCAAGATCCTGCGCTTCGTGGGCAAGCTGGTAGGGAAGGGCAGCAGCCTGCCCGGCCAATTTGCCTTAAAACTGTGCCCTGACGTGCTGCGGCGGGTGAAGCTGCCCTCCTACGTCATCGCCGTCACCGGCTCCAACGGCAAAACCTCCACCGTGGAGATGATCGCCTCGGTGCTGCGTGCGGCGGGGAAGGACGTGGTATACAACGCCGAGGGCTCCAACCAGATCGAGGGGGTCACCACCCTCATCCTCACCCACTGCACACTGGGGGGAAAGATGAAGGGGGACGTGCTGCTGCTGGAGAGCGACGAGCGCTACGCCCGCTACAGCTTCAAGTGGTTCCATCCCACCCACTTCGTCATCACCAACCTGTACCGGGATCAGCTCACCCGCAACGGCCATCCAGAGTGGGTGTATGACGCCATCCTGCCCGCCATCCACGACGATACCACCCTGGTGCTCAACGCCGACGACCCTCTGGTGTCCTGCTTCGCCCAGGGCCACGACAAGGTGAAGTGGTTCGGCCTGGAGGCCTGGGAGGGGGCTACCAAGGAGCATCACGGCGTGTACCATGACGGCGCCCGGTGCCCGGTGTGTAAAGGGAAAATGGAGTACACCCTTTACCACTACAATCAGGTGGGCCACTATCGCTGTACCGCCTGCGGCCACCACCGCCACGATCCCGACTTTGCCGCCACCAGCCTGGACCTGAAGGAGGGCAAGCTGGTGCTGGACGGGGATACCGAGATTGCCCTCAGCTTCCGCAGCATCTACAACGTGTACAACATCCTGGCGGCCTGGTCCCTGTGCCGGCTGTGCGGGGTGGACAAGCAGACCATCGCCAAGGTGCTGGGCAGCTACATCCTGAAAAACGGCCGGATGGTCACCTTCACCCTGGGCAAGCACCACGGCACCCTGCTCACCAGCAAGCACGAGAACTCGGTGGCCTACGACACTAACCTGCGGTATATCAAGGACACCGGCAAGGACTGCTCGGTACTGGTCATCGTGGACGCCATCAGCCGGAAGTACTTCACCGGCGAGACCAGTTGGCTGTGGGACATCGACTTCGATCAGCTGGCTGCTCCCCACGTGAAGCGTGTGGTGCTGTGCGGCAAGTATGTCAACGACTTGGCCCTGCGGTTTGACTGCTCGGCGGTGCCTCAGGACAAGATCACCTGCCTGGACACCGTGGCCCAGGCAGCGGAGCTGCTGGAGCAGGACGGGGAAGAGGACCTGTATGTGGTCACCTGCTTCTCCGACCGGGACAAGCTGCTGGGCCGGGTCCAGCGGACGGAATAAGGAGGGGTGGATATGAAGATCAAACTGCTGCATCTCTACCCCGAGGCCATGAGCCTGTACGGGGAGTACGCCAATCTCACCCTGCTGCGGCGCTATCTCACCTGGCGGGGAGCCGAGGTGGAGATTCAGAAAGTGGGCTGCGACGAGGCCCCCGACTTTACCGGGGCCGACCTCATTTATATGGGGACTGGCACCGAGCGCACCCAGAAGGCCGCTCTGGGCTGGCTGACGCCCTATAAAGACGCCCTGAAAGAGGCGGCGGAGGGTTCTCTGGTGCTCTTCACCGGCAACGCCATGGAGCTGCTGGGGGCTTCCATCACCGATCAAAAGGGGACGGTGTATGAGGGACTGGGCTTTGGGGGCTTTGCTACCGTGGAGACCGATAAGCGCCTGCCCCACGACGCCATCGCCAAGACCGGTCTGTTCCCGGAGCCGGTGGTGGGCTTTATGAACAAGTGCTCCCACACCAGCGGGGTAGAGACCCCGATCTTTGAGGCCATGACCATGGGCATGGGCAATGAGAAGGAGGGAGGCCCCGAGGGCTTCCGCCACGGCAACGTGGTGGGCACCCACATCACCGGGCCGGTGCTGGTGAAGAATCCGGCCTTCCTGGCCTGGATTGCGGAGCGCATCCTGGAAAACAGGGGAGAGACCCTGCCGGTGCCGGCGGACAAGCCGGACTGGCTGATCCATGCCGAAAAGGCCTACCAGGTGACACTGGAGGAGCTGTCCGCTCTGGCGAACAAGTGAAGAGAGAAAAAATGGCCGCCATTTGGCGGCCATTTTTTATGTTTCTTCGCTCTGTTTGCTCTTTTTCCGCGCCTTTCCAAGGGGATTGGCCTTGGCGGCGGCACGGAGATTCTCGTTGTCCACGTGGGTATAGATTTGAGTCGTGTTCAGGTTCTCGTGGCCCAGCACCTCCTGCAAGGTCCGCACATCCACGCCATTTTGCAGCATCAGGGTGGCGGCGGTGTGGCGCAGCTTGTGGCTGGAGTAGAGAGACGGGTCCAGACCCGCCTTCAAAAGCCGCTGTTTTACCATATAATGGACGGCAGCCGTGGTCATGCGGGTGTGGGAGCGGGTGAGGAAGAGGGCGTTTTTGTCCGCCGCCGCCTGGTTGTTCCGCTCCTCCAGCCAGTCGTCCAGCGCCTCCCGGCAGGCTTCGTTGAGGAAAATCATCCGTTCTTTGTTGCCTTTGCCCAGCACACGGAGCTGCTCCTGCCGGACATCGGTTAAGTTAAGGCCGACTAACTCTGAAATGCGCAGCCCACAGTTGAGAAACAGGATCAAAATGCAGTAATCTCTGGCCCGGTTGGGCTCGTCCACGGCCTCCAGCAGCATGATGGACTCGTCCAGGGACAGATACCGGGGCAGGGATTTCTTCAGCCGGGGAGAATCCAGGTCCTGCATGGGGTTTTCGCCGATCAGCTTGGCCTTGCTGGAGAGATACTTATAAAAGGAGCGGATGGCGGCGATCTTGCGGGCCCGGGCGGAGGGTTCCAGGCCGTAGCCGGAGGTGGGGCTGTTGGCGTGCTTGACCCGGTCACGGCTGAGGTAGCTCATGTAGCTGTAAACGTCGCTGAGATTCACCGAACGAGCCAGATCCAGATCCAGGTCGCCGATGTCGATCTGATCCAGCGGCGTGTCACGGGGTACCCGGCCTTTTTCAATTTTGATGTAGCGGAAGAAGTTGCGCAGATCCAGATAGTATTCGTCCACGGTTTTCTTGGAGTGGCCCTGAATGGTCTCGTGGTAGACCAGGAAGTTGCGGAGCAGCTCAGGAGCGGTCAATTTGTAGTCATTATGGTCCATGGGGGCTTTCCCCCTCCTCTCAACTCAACAAAATTTTTATTTTGTTGAGTTCGTAGTTGAGGTCCAGAGAGGTCCCTCCAGCCGGCTCCGGCAGGCCCCAAACGGCCCGGCTCCGCCGGCGGCTGCTGCAACAAAATAAAAAATGCTGTTGTATGTATTTGTGTTGTTTCTTTTGAGTGGTGTGTCGGCGGTGGTTCGGCGGGCATCCGGCTTTGGGCCGCCTGCGGCCGATATAGTCAACGATACCATCCCGGCGGACCTTTGTCAATCCGCCGGACCGCCGCCGGTCAGCAGCGTCTGCATCCGTTTAACACGCTCCGCCGTTTTTTCCTGCCGCAGACTGGTTCCGTCAAAGCAAACCGGCACGCACCGCTCCAGCACCCGGTCATGGATGCGGCTATCGTCCCGGTCGGCGTTTTTCAGCTCCTCCAGCGTCAGATTGGTGGTCACCACCATAGGCCGCCCGGACAGATACCGGCGGTTGACGATCTCGTACACCTGTTCCCGGGCGTAGGGCGTCCGGCGCTCCACGCCGAAGTCGTCCAGGATGAGCAGTCCGCAGGTGGTCAGCACCTCCAGATACTGGATGCGCTCCTCACCGCTCATGCCGAACAGATTGAGCAGAGCCTCCCCCAGGGTGATCATTCGCACACCCACCTCCAGATCCACTAAAGCGTTGGCGATGCAGGCGGCGGCAAAGGTTTTGCCTGTCCCCGCCGGGCCCCAGAACAGCAGGCCCATGTTCTCCCGCCGCATCTCCGGCCAGTGCTCCACATACTGCCTGGCCCAGGCCAACTGAGGCACCGCCCCGTTGTCCCTGTCGAAGGTACAGGACATCAGCCCCTGGGCCGAGCCGAACACCCGCTTGCGCTTTTGCTGGATGCGGTTGGCCTTTTCCCGTTCCATAGCCTCCCGCAGCCGTTCTTCCCGATCCATTATAAACTCTCCCCCTCTCTATATTGATAAGAATAGTTGTTCTCTTTTTGTGGTTCCCTCAGGTTGTTAGGGGACGCTTTTCCGCCCTGGTCATGGTCCGGTTTCCGACCGGGTCTTGGTCGGTTTTTCGGCCCGCTCCCGGTCAAAAAAGTGTCCTCGGGCAGGGACAAAAAAATTTGGCTGGCCTCCCCCCTCCTTGGCGTCACCCGCCGGATCAGGCCCGCCTGTTCCAGTTCCTTCAGCCGATTCTTTACCACTGTGGTTCCCCGCCCCAGCGCCGCCGCCAGCCTGGCGATGGGATAGCGCACATACACCCACCCCTCCTCTGACCACCAGCCGTTCTTCTGGGACAGGGTTGCCCGGTCCAGCAGCAGAGCGTAGAGCAGCAGGGCCGTCCCCGACAGATCCAGCTCCAGCAGCGGCCTGGGCAGGGGTAGATAGTTGGTCAGCGCCCCCTCCCTGCCGTAGCGTACCAGCTTCATGGGCCTCCCCCCTTTCACCTGTAGGGTGTTTGGGGGGATTTGTTGTATGTTTTGGTACATCCAGCGGCAAAAAAAGACCTTCCCCACAGGGAAGGTCTTTGAAATAGCTATGAGATTACCCCTCCAGGGCGAAGAGGGCGGCGCCCAGAGCGCCGTTGAGCTGGGCCCGGTCGGAGACGATGAGCTCCACCCCCAGCTCCCGCTGGATGGCCTCCACCACGCCCCGGTTCTTGGACACGCCGCCGGTCATCATATAGTTGGGCTCGCCCCCCAGGCGGCGGCACAGGGCGGCGGTGCGGGACGCCACCGACTGGTTCAGGCCGTGGATGATGTCCCCCCGGTCCTTGTTCTGGGCGATGAGGGACACCACCTCCGACTCGGCAAAAACGGTACACATGGAGGAAATGGCGATGTCCTCCTTCCACTCCAGCCCGGCCCAGCTCATCTCCTCCATGGACAGCTCCAGGGTGCGGGCCATCAGCTCCAGAAAGCGGCCGGTACCGGCGGCACACTTGTCGTTCATCAGGAAGTTGACCACGTTGCCCTGGCCGTCCAGCCGGATCACCTTGCTGTCCTGGCCGCCGATGTCGATGATGGTGCGGACGGAGGCGTCCAGGAAGTAGGCCCCCTTGGCGTGGCAGGTGATCTCGGTGATGGACTTGTCCCCCATCTGAATGGCGGAGCGCCCGTAGCCGGTGGTGACGGTGGCGGCAATGTCCGCCTCGGTGAGCCCCGCCTGTTTGAGGGCCTGCTCCAGGGCACGCTCCGCGCCCGCCGAGGCCCCCGCCCCAGTGGGCAGAATCACCCCCGCCACCAGCTGGCGGTTGCGGTCCAGAATGGCCACATCCGTGCTGGTGGACCCGCTGTCGATGCCCACATAATACCGTCCGCCGCTCATGGCGTTGCCTCCTTTTTTCGCCGTGGTTTGTGCCGGGACCATGGTCTCGGCAAAGGCCTCCAGCCGGGTACGCAGCTGTCCGCTGCTTCCCGCCGTATAGTCCGACTCCAGCTTGAGCATGGGCACGGTGAGCTCATGGCGCAGGCCGGAGTATTCAAAGCCGTAGTAATCGCAGAATTTTACCGTGTGGTACACCACACCCCTGAGATGGGGGTCGTTCACCAGCTGCCGCCGCCCGGCGGCGTCGGTCATGCGCATACAGGGGATCTGCTCCAGCAGAGCCCCGGCGTACCAGCCCATCAGGGAATCAAAGTCCCCGCCCTCCGGCGGCGGGGCCACGCTGCGGTTGTGGACGCAGGTGTCGTTGCGTACCGGCAGGGGGAGCGCCTCCTCCATGGCCTCAAAGAGTTTGTCCCCTACCCTGCCTCCCAGCACGCTGAGGTAGGGCTCCGTGGGCCGGTCCAGAGGCTGGAAGGCCGCCCGGAAGGCTTTTTCGTCAAACTTGGCGCCCTTGTAGGCCCCGTAGGCCTGGGCCAGAGCCAGCAGCTCCCCCTTCATCCGGGTTTTGGCGCAGTCGCCCCCGCAGTGGAGCAGGTCCATCAGGTAGAGAAAGTCCAGCTTGCCGTGCTGAAGCAGGATGTCGTACACGCTGCGGATCACGTCGCAGCAGTTGACCAGCACCAGCTCCTTCACCTGCCCGGACAGGCAGGCCTCCAGCACTGCCTTGCCGAAGCCGCACAGGTTGGGGTGGCCCAGCTGGTCGCTGAGGGGGAAGGAGTCTGGCATCTGGTCCAGCACCACGCACTCCCCCCCCAGGGCGCGCAAAAGCTCCACCGGGGTGTATTTACAGATATAGTGGGTCATGCCTCTCCCCCCTTTCCCTGCTTGAGCAGCTCCACAAAGGCCTCCATACGGGTGGCCAGCTGGCCCTCGCCGCCGTGGCTGCGGTCGCAGCCGTCGCCGTCCAGTACCAGGGTGGGGATGCCGGCCCCCTCAAAGGTCTCCTTGGCCAGCTGGGCGCCCCCCAGGGTGTGCTTGCAGCCCCAGTGACAGAACCACACCGCTCCGTCGGCCTTGAGCTGGCGGGCGGCCTCCACCCCCTTCTCAATGCGCCGGGACACCGGGCCGTTGAAGGCGGAGTACACCACCCGCTGGGCCATGGCCTCATAGGGGTCGGATGAAAAGGTGGGCTGGATGCCCTCAAAGCACATATCGCACCCCACGATCTGCACGTCCCGGTTGAAGTCGGTGACCTGCCGCAGGGGGGCCACCCAGAAGGGGGTGGTGTGGTGCCACAGCAGCCGCACCCCCTCCGCCGGGGCCGCCTCCTCTGCGTCCTTCAGGCACTGGAGAGTGAAGGCCTCGGTCTCCGGGGTGCCCAGCAGAATGTGGAGGGCGAAGGCGGAGAACATCTCCCCTGTCATCTCGCAGGGGATGCACTTGTCCGCCTTCAGGGTCATATAGCGGTCATAGTTGGCAAGGCTCCGGTTGCTGCGCTCCACCGTCTCCTCCAGCGCGGACTGGCTCAGCTTCTGGCCGGTCTGTTGCTCCAGAAAGGCCACCATGTCCCGCAGCTGGTCGGCCACATAGTCCACGGCGCTCTGGTCGGTGCGGTAGGGCACGTCCACCATGAAGTGGGGCACGTCAAAGTACTCCGCCAGCCGCCGGAAGGTGAGCATATTGGCGTCGCAGGCCAGGGTGGTGGACAGAATGAACCGGGGCTTGGGCATCAGGCCCTTCTCCGCCGCCCCGATGAAGATTTTATGGTAGGAGCAGAAGGTCTCGGGCAGGCCCTCGCTCTCGGCGTAGCGGAGGAAGGCCCCCTCCGCCTGGGTGCCGGACAGGAAGCAGCCGAAGCCCTCGCAGGAGTATGGGGACAATCCCAGCACCTGGAGGGGCTCGCAGGGCAGAAACAGGCTGACCATGGCCGCCTTGTCCGGGTGGGCCAGGGGCGCGATCATGGAGTTCATGGTCTGGACCGCCACCATCTGGGCGGACTTGGTGGTCAGCTTGCCGGGGGCCAGCTTTAATTGCAGGTTTTTGGCCCGGTAGCCGGTGGTGAGCCATTTCCGGGCCTTTTCCGGGTTTTTGTCGCACAGGGCCTGGATCCAGGCCCCGAAGGATGTGACGATGTCTTTCATGGGAAACCTCGCTTGGGAAGAAATGAATGAGGGCGGGCGACCGTAAAGGTCGCCCCTACAAAGAGGTAGGGGCGGGGTTTACCCCCGCCCGTTTCCCCTTAGGGTTTGCAGATGCCGCAGGGAGCATACCCCTGATCGATGAGATCCTGCCGGGAGCCGGTGTAATCCTGGCGGTTGGCGTCGCTCATGGAGGCCACCCCGGAGCAGTCGGGATCATGGAACTTCATGGAGCTGGTGTTGAGCACATAGGTGCCCTGCTCCTCCGCCGAGCCGCTGGTGGTCTGAGCGGGAATGGAGGGCTGGGGCACCTCCTCACCGCCGGCGGCGCTGGCTCCGGTGGCGTAGTCGATGGTAATGCCGGGCTGCACGTTGTAGGCGTACACGCAGAAGGTGACCCCTTCCCCGCTGTCCTCCACGCTGTAGGCCTCCATCAGCACCCCGGAGGCCACCAGGTTGTCCCCCTCAAAGACAGGGGTCACCCGGTAGAGCACATGGTTGTTTGTCTCCTTCACATAATCGGCCACCAGGTTCTCAAAGGGCAGCATCCCGTCCACGTTCATGTACCGGGTGCCGGTGATGAGGTTCTTCTCGTTGGCGTTCTCGCCGGTGAGCTGGAAGCCGATCAGGTGGCAGCGGTTATAGAGGTACTGCCCGTCATACTCCACGTTGATCCAGCCGCTGGGCTTCACCGAGCTGATGCTCTCCCGGTCCTCGGTGGGCATGAGATCGGACCCCACGCAGGCGTAGGCCACCCCGCAGCGCCCCAGGTCGTCCAGGTCGCTGTAGGACTCAAAGGAGTTGGTGGTATAGTCGTCCTCTGTAAAGTAAGGAAGATTGTCATTGACCGCCACATAGGGATCGCCGCTGTAATCGGGCAGGCTGGTCAGGTCGTAAGAAGCGGCAGGGGTGGAACTGGGGATAGGTTCATTTCCTTTACAGCCACTGAGGGTCAAGGCACACAGCAGAGTCAGCGCCAGCAGAGCGGCAGAAATTCGTTTCATTTGGTGTAGACCTCCTTGGTCAGGGTTTTGTGGGAGGAGCCGGAAAAGTCGGCGGCGGAGACCAGCCGGAACCCTGCCGCCGCCGGGTCAAAATCCAGATACTGGTCGGCGGGATAGGTCCGTTTCCATCTGTAAAGGAGAATCCCCTCCACCCTGTCCAGCACCTGGGCCAGAGGGGGAAACTCGGCAAAGCAGACCTCGCCTGGGCCCGCCCGGAGCAGAAAGTCCTCCGCCGGGCGCAGGTTTGCAGGGGCGGGGTCGAACTGTTTGGCGGTGTAGGGGCTCACCCACAGGGGGCCCTCCCCCGCCGCCGTCAGTAAATCGGCCCGCAGCAGCCGGTCCATGCTCTGCCGGCGGCCGTTGAAGGCCATGCCGTTTTTGTCGTCCACGCACAGTGCCAGGATCATGGCGGTCCCTCCTTCCAAAAAGGCAGAGAGCGGAGCCCCGCTCCGCTCTCTGTTTTTATGGGCTGGCTTACTGCACGCCGGTGAGGGCGCGCATGACGGTGTAGGTCTGCTGATCCAGGCCCTTCTTCATCTGCAGGGCCTCGTGGATGTCGTAGTCCACATAGGATTCGCCGTCCATGGCCACCACCCGGCAGGTCTTGCCCTCGGCCAGCAGCCGCACGGCCTCGTAGCCCATGTAGGTAGCCGCCACCCGGTCCCGGAGGGAGGGTGCGCCGCCCCGCTGGACGTGGCCCAGGATGGTGACCCGTGTGTCCAGGGAGGTGGCCTCGTGGATGTGCTTGGCCACCTCATAGGCGCCGCCCTCCACGCCCTCGGCCACGATAATCATGAAGTGGGTGCGCCCGGACAGCCGGGCCCGGCGGATGGGCTCGATCAGGTCCTCCTCGTAGTTGACCACCTGCTCGGGCACCAGCACGGCGGTGGCGCCGCAGGCCACGCCCACGTTGAGGGCCACATGGCCGGCGTGGCGGCCCATGACCTCCACCACGGAGCAGCGCTCGTGGGACTGCATGGTGTCCCGCAGCTTGTCGATGGACTCCAGGGCGGTGTTGCAGGCGGTGTCAAAACCGATGGTGTAAGTAGAGCAGGCGATGTCGTTGTCGATGGTGCCGGGGATGCCGATGACGCTCAGGCCCTTGTCGGCCAGGGTGAGCAGGCCCCGGAAGGTACCGTCGCCGCCGATGCCCACCAGGGCGTCCAGACCCAGCAGCTTGCAGGTGGCAGCCGCCCGCTCCCGGCCCACTTCGGACTTGAAGTCCTCGCTGCGGGCGGAGTAGAGCATGGTGCCGCCCCGGCGGGACAGGCCGCTGACGCTGTCAAAGTCCAGGGGAACAAAGTCGCCGTTGATGAGGCCGTGATAGCCACGGCGGATGCCGATACACTCAATACCCATATGGATGGCGGTACGAACCACCGAACGGATGGCTGCGTTCATGCCGGGGGCGTCACCGCCGCTGGTAAATACGCCAATGCGCCGAACTGCCTTTTCCATGACAATTTCCTCCTTAAATTCCCGTTTGGTCCCTGTTTATACCTTCAATTCCGCGGTCTTGCCCTCCAGGGCGTGGGGATAGCGCTCCAGCACCGGCTCCACCTCTTCCTTGAGGAACTCCTCCACCTGCTCCGGGCAGCGGCCGATGTAGCGGCTGGGCTCCAGATGGGCGGTGAGCTCCTCCCGGCTGAGCATGGAGAAGGCCGGATCGGCGGCAATGAGGTCGATCAGGTTGTTGGACAGGCCCAGGTCCTTCACGTTGGCGCCGGCCTGCTGGCTGAGGACGCGGATACGCTCGTGGAGGTCCTGCCGGTTGCCCCCCTTCTTGACGGCATCCATCATAATGTTCTCGCTGGCCATGAAGGGCAGCTCCTCCAGCACGTGCTTCTCGATGACTTTCTCATGGACCACCAGGCCGTCGGCCACGTTGGCCCAGATGTTGAGGATGGCGTCCACCGCCAGGAAGGCCTCGGGCACGCTGAGGCGCTTGTTGGCGGAGTCGTCCAGGGTGCGCTCGAACCACTGGCTGGCGGCGGTAACAGCGGGGTTGACCGCGTCGGCCATGACGTACCGGGCCAGGGCGCAGATGCGCTCGCAGCGCATGGGGTTGCGCTTATAGGGCATGGCGGAGGAACCGATCTGGTTCTTCTCAAAGGGCTCCTCCACCTCCTTCAGGTGGCAGAGCAGCCGCAGGTCGGTGGCGAACTTGCTGGCAGACTGGGCGATGCCGGACAGGGTGGAAACCACCTGATAGTCCACCTTCCGGGAGTAGGTCTGGCCGGACACGGCGGCGGTGGCCTCAAAGCCCATCTCGGCGGCAATTTTGCGGTCCAGCTCACGGCACTTGGCGTGGTCGCCGTCGAAGAGCTCCAGGAAGGAGGCCTGGGTGCCGGTGGTGCCCTTGCAGCCCAGCAGCTTCAGGTTGGCGATGCGGTACTCCACGTCGGCCAGATCCAGCAGCAGCTCGTTCATCCACAGGGTGGCCCGCTTGCCCACGGTGACCAGCTGGGCGGGCTGGAAGTGGGTGAAGCCCAGGGTGGGCAGGGCCTTGTACTGCCGGGCAAACCTGGCCAGCTTGTCCAGCACCCGCACCAGCTCATCCCGGATCAGGCACAGGCCCTCCCGCATGAGGATCACGTCGGTGTTGTCGCCCACATAGCAGCTGGTGGCGCCCAGGTGGATGATGGGCATGGCCTTGGGGCAGGCCTCGCCGTAGGTGTGGACGTGGGCCATCACGTCGTGGCGCAGCTTCTTTTCGTACTGGGCGGCCTTGTCGTAGTCAATGTCGGTGAGGTGAGCCTCCAGTTCGGCCACCTGCTCCGCAGTCACCGGCAGGCCCAGCTCCATCTCGGCCCGGGCCAGGGCGACCCACAGCCGCCGCCAGGTGGAGAACTTCTTGTCCGGGGAGAAAATATACTGCATCTGGTCGCTGGCGTAGCGGGAAGAGAGGGGACTTTCATAACGGGCGTGATCCATGCAAAAAACCTCTTTTTCGTAAAATCGACTCTACATAGTATACTATAAAACCGCCGCCGCCACAAGAAAAACTTCCTGGGGCGGTAAGGCTTGTCAGCGGCGGTATTCGGGTGTAAACTGAGGACAAAACCACACGAAGGAGGCACAAGCCATGCTCAGTGACTTTCCCTTTCACACCGAGCGGCGGACCCAGGCCGAGTGCAAGGCCCTGCTGAAGGCCCGCAGGACCCAGCTGGCGGGCTTGCAGCAGCGGCTGCAGCAGGCGGGCCTGCCGGTGATCGTTCTGCTGGAGGGCTGGAGCGCCTCGGGCAAGGGCCGCACCATTCAGTCCCTCATCCGGGAGCTGGACCCCCGGTTCTTCAAGGTGATCAGCGTCAATTCCCCCACCGATACCGAGAAGCGCTGGCCCTTCCTCAAGCGCCACTTTGAGACCATCCCCGCCCAGGGCAAGGTGCTCTTTCTGGACACCGGCTGGATGGAGGAGACCGTTCAGGCCTACCTGCGGGGGGATCTGTCGGAGGAGGAGTACCAGGCCCGGCTGGAGAGCATCAACATTTTTGAGCGGCAGCTGGCCGCCGGAGGGTATCTGCTGGTAAAACTCTTCCTCCACATCGACGCCCAGAGCCAGAAGGAGCGGCTGGACAACCTGGCCGCCGACAAGGACACCGCCTGGCGCTCCACCGAGGCCGACCGGCGGCAGAACAAGAATTACGACAAGCAGCTGGCGGTCTTTGACGGCTATCTGGCCGCCACCGACAAGCCCTGGGCTCCCTGGAAGATCATCGACAGCACCCAGGCCGTCCAGGCCAACCTGGCGGCGGCAGACTGGCTCCACGACCAGATCTGCGCCGCTCTGGAGGCCCGCCCCGTCCCCGTCCACCC
>NZ_NFHA01000015.1:0-77774 GCF_002159225.1 Flavonifractor sp. An91
CGCCCCTGTCATATCTGTCCCAGCAGCTGAGAAGTCCAACGATACAGGCATGAAAGGAGCCGCCCAATTGGGCGGCTCCTTTCATGCCTGTTTTGCAACCCGGGCGGCAGAATCAGAAATGTTCCTCCCGATGGGTCGTCTGGTTATAAACGATGGTTTCCTTCGTTCCGTCGGCATATTCCAGGTCAATGGTATCGATCCGGATGGCGTCGCAGGCGGGCACATAGCCCATCAGCTTGTAAACAAGGATGCTTCTTCCGGGAGAAACGGGTCCCACGTAGCGCACAGAGGCGGTAGCCTTGTGGGTGATCTCATCGTAGGCGGGGTTGCCGATGGGGTCCAGGAAGGTCACATGGACAGTGTAGTAATTGATGGCCTTTCCGGAGTTGTTCCTTCCGTCAAAGGAGAGGGTAATGCCGTTGACGCTGTTGCGGGTAAAAAAGAAGCCTGTGGGCTTGCCGATGGGGGGAACCTTCTGCACGGTGACCACAGAGGTGGCGGTGAGGGAGCCGCACTTGGCGGTGATGGTGGCGGTGCCGGGAGTGACGCCGGTGACGGTGCCGTCAGAGGCCACGGTGGCCACGTTGGTGTTGGAGGAGGACCAGGTCACCGGCAGCGTGGTGTTGGCAGGGGCTACAGTGGCCTTCAGGCTCTGCTTGGCGCCGGCGTCCACCACGAAATTGGGGGCGCTGAGGGTGAGAGAGGTGGGTTTCACCACCGCCTTCAGGGTGAAGGACTTACGCAGGGAGGGGTCCACCATGCTGGACAGAATGACGGCCACCTCCGCCCGGGTGATCTGGTTGAAGGGGGCAAAGGTACCGGTGGAATTGGTGCCGGAGAGAACACCGGCCCGGTAGAGCAGATAGACCGCATCATGGTAGTTGGCGTCGCTGGGTACGTCGGGAATACCATTTTCCTCCACTGTGTTGATGGCGGTCAGAGCCTCGGGCGGAAGGGCATTGGTCAGGATCATGGCGAAGGAGGCCCGGCTGATGACGGCGGTGTAGTCAGGATAGGCCTGGCAGATGCCGTTTGTCAGGGCGTAATCCACATAGGTCTGATACCAGGGCTCGCTGGCCGTGAAGGTGTATCCATTGCCCTGATAGGTGGCGTGGAGACGGGAGGCGATGGCGACGGTCTCGCCAATGGTCAGCTTGCCGTTCACATTGAAGGTGGTGTCGCTGGAGCCCTGCATCAGGCCGTATTCATAGGCGGCCTGGACAGCAGAGGTGTACCAGGTGGAGGAGGCCACATCGGTGAACTGGCCAGGGGTATAGGTTTTGCTCTTGGTAAAGTTGGAGAGCCCGGCGGCTGCCAGTGCAGGGGTGAGGCACAGAGAAAGACAAAGGGACAGGGTGAGCACAAGGGATAGCAAGCGTTTTTTCATCATAGGTACCTCCGTTAAGAATGGTTTTATACAATCCCATTCTAGGCCCGTTAAACGGGGAAAACAATCTGCCAGCTGCATAGTGTATCAGAAGCACTGGACCGGGGTGGAAACAGCGGGTCATCCTCAAAGACGCTGTCAGGATGGACCTTGCCTTTGAAAAGAATCGGTGTTATCCTGAAAGCACAGACAGGAAAAAGCTGTAACAGGGGGGAGCGGGATGTTTCATCTGGAGATCAATCCCTATGTGCGGGATTACGTTTCAAAGGACTATGCAGGCAGCCTGCCGGAGGGGGACATCAAGCTGGATTGCTCCCTGGGGGTCAATGCCGATCTGCTGGGCAACTGTATCTTCCAGCGCCTCCACGCCTTTGAGCAGCGGACGGAGGCCCACGGCGGCAACTTTGCCGAGATCAAATACTATCCCCACGGCGGCACCCTGAAGGAGGCTCTGGCCAACTGGTACCGGGGCAACGGGGTGGGGGAGGGGTGGCTCACTGCCGACCACATCATCCTAGGCAACGGTTCCTACGACATCCTGTGCAATTTGAATCTGCTGTGCCTCACCAGAGGCAAGAAAGTGCTGGGCCACGCCCCACAGTTCACAGCCTATGTGGACCATGTGAATTGCACCGGCTCGGTGTACGAGTGCTGCTACCTGGACCGCTCCGACGGCTACCGCTTCCATGTGGACGACTATCTGGCCAAGATGTCGGCGGAGTACGGGCTGTTCATCGTGGAGAATCCCATCAACCCCACCGGCCTGCCGGTCAGCCTGGAGGACATCGCTTGTATCGCCCGGCGGGCGGAGGAATGGGGGAAGCTGCTGGTGGTGGACGAGGCCTATGCCGAGTACCTGCCCTTTTCCGCCAGCGCCATCAACCTGATCCCCAGCCATCCCAACCTGATTGTGACCCGCAGCTTCTCCAAGGGGTGGGGTATGGCCGGGGTGCGGCTTGGCTACGGGGTCAGCTCCGCCCAGAGCGGCCTGCTGCCTCAGCTGGAGAAGTTGGTGCTGCCCTTCAACAGCAACGGCATCGCCCGGGTGCTGGCCCAGACCGCGCTGGAGACCAAGTTCGAGCGGCCGGAGGACCCCTTTGGCATTCAGCCGGTGATTGTGAGCAAGAGGGAACTGCTGTCAGCTATAGAGAGGTACAACAAGCGGTATGGACGCAATCTCCGGGCGGCGGCCACCTGCGAGAGTACCCCCATCCTCATGCTCTATGTGGAGACAGAGGACCCCACCTTCCATTTGCAGCGCCACCTGATAGGGGAGGGGCTGCTCACAGTTAGCTGCGAGAGTTATGTGGGCCTGGACTGCCGGGCGGTGCGGCTGATGCTGCCCGAGCGGGAACAGATGCCCCTGCTGCTGGAGCTGTTGGAGAAGGCTGTCCGGACGCTGCCGGAACGGTGACCAAAGAAAAAACGGACCGGGAACTCAGTTCCCGGTCCGTTTTGTATGTTTTTTAGGCTTCCTGCTGGAGCAGCCAGACAAAGCCGTAGGGATAGAGCTCCACATGGCCGATCTCGTCATAGTGGCCGCCGTAGATCAGCTCATCAAAGGCGCCGCCCTCGGGGGCACCGGCGGTGACGAAGTCGCCGCTGAAGTTAAACAGTGCCACCAGCTTGCGGCCCTCATACCAGCGGCCCAGACCCAGCACATGGGGATTGCCGGTGTCGAAGGTCCACACGTTGGCCCGGGCGTCAAAAGCGGGCTCTGCCCCGCGCAGCTGCTCCAGGCGGCGCAGACCCTGGAACTGCTTGCCCTGGCGGGTCTCCTGATTGTCACGCATAGCGGCCAGCTCCCACTGGAAGGGGCCGTGCTGGAGGTTGCGGGCGTCATCGGCCCGGGCGGCGTCCTCGTGGTAGCTGTAGTCGTTGAGCTGGCCCACCTCGTCGCCGCAGGTCAGCAGGGGCATACCGCTCTGGGTGAGCAGGAAGGCGTGGAGCAGCAGGTCGCAGGCCACGGCCTGCTCCAGCTTGACGCTGTCCTGCTCATAGTCGGCGGCTTCCACGCCGCACAGGGAGGCGGTGGTGCCGCACACCTTGCCCTCACGGCACAGCTCGCCCCGACTGTTGCTGCCGGGGAACTTGCCGGTGGCCCAGTCGTTGAGGTACTGGCGATGGGCATTCTCGTCGGTGCCGCAGTGCTCTTTCAGCCAGTCGTAGTCCAGGGCCCAGTCCAGACCGCTATCCCCGTGGAGCCGGTTGAGGAACAGACCGGCGGAGGACAGGGAACCCTCCACCTCGTGGCGGAGGAGGGACACGTCGCCGGTGGCCAGGGTGTTCCACAGCAGGGCGCCGTTGTTCCGGCAGAGCAGATGGCACTCGGGCTTGTCCTCGCTGCCAAAGTAGGGGGCCTCGCCGTGGGCGGGGGCCTTGCCCATCAGCAGCACGCCGGGGCACACCAGCTGGCAGATGAGGCGGGCCATCCGCAGCACGCTGTGGGGGAGGCGGGACAGGTCACCCAGGCGGATGGCGTCTGCACCCAGACCGGCCAGGCAGAGCAGCTGCTCGATCCAGGCGTGGAAGGAGGCGGCGTCCTGGGGAGCGTCGGCCTTCAGAGGCAGGGCCAGCAGGATCTCCTGGGCCCGGCAGGCGTCGGCCAGAGCGGCCAGCTCCTCCTGGCTGCCGTTACCGTTGAGGCGCAGGAAGTTGACGCCGCACTCCTTCAGGTAGGGCAGGCGGTCCGCCACCCCGGCCAGGGAACCGGCAAAGCCGGCGGCGTCCACGGCCATGGCCAGCAGATCCCGGCGGCAGTACCAGCCGGCGTCGGCGGTCCGGCGCTGGTCCTGAGCGCACAGCTCCTCCCGGCGGTTCTCCCAGCTCTGGCGCAGCAGAGTGGTCAGACGGTCCCAGGCGGCCAGGTCGCCGTGGAACTGCTCCCGGTACAGCCGGGCCAGCTCGTCCCCATACTGCTCCATGCGCAGGTCAAAGATGCTGGGCACGGGCTCGGCCGCCACAGGGGCGGCCTGGGGTACGGGAGCGGCAGCAGGCTCTGCGGGAGTCTTGGGAACCAACAGGGACTCAGGCATCACGATGGCGGGACGGCGGCCGGGAACCGCGGGGCGCTTGTAGTACAGGTCCTCTTCCTGGGCACGGATCATGCGCCAGGTATGACAGGGAACAGTGCCCTTGTGAGTATTGCGTTCGTTCATGAGGAAAATCTCCTTTATGGTACGCACCGGCAGGGCCGGTGCGGATAGATTGGGGCGGATGGGTGAACGGCAGACCGCCCAGGGTCTGCCCAACAGGTAATACTATAGCACGGCTTGGGCCATTCTTCAACCGGAGCGCTCCTTTTTTGTATGTTATTACCACCAAAAACCAGAAGCCGGAAGGAGAAAGGGATTGTATTTTTGTTTCGGTCGTGGTAGTTTGTTGGGAGAGAAGAAAGAACCAACTGGAAAGGGGGACGGCGGATATGCCCGTATTGGAGGAATACCACAATGCGCTCCGCCTGGGACAAAAGGAGATCAAGGCGGCGGCAGCCCGGGGGGAGGAAACCGGCCTGCAGGTGCTGCCCGGCGATCCGGAGGAACTTGCCATGCGGCGGGAGAGCCTGGGCGTGGTGGAGGTGCCCAGCGAGCTCATCGTGGGTACCTGCAACAAGCTGCGGCGCAACAGCTTTTCCCCCGGCTTTTATCCCGCCCTGGAGGCTGACAGCGAGTTTGCAGGCAAGTGGGCGTCCCTCTGTCAGGCCCACCTGAATGAAGGAATCCGGGACCCCATCAAAGCGGTGGAATACCTCAACCGCTTCTATGTGGTGGAAGGCCACAAGCGGGTGAGCGTGCTGAAATACTTTGGGGCCATCACCATTCCGGCGGTGGTCACCCGGCTTTTGCCCCGGCCCTCCGACGACCCGGAGGTGACCGCCTACTACGAGTTCCTCAACTTCTACCAGATGACAGGGCTGAATTTCCTGGTGTTCCGGCGACCGGGAGAGTACCGGGAGCTGATGGAGGCCATGGGACGGCCCAGCCGGGAAGCGTGGAGCGCGGAGGAGATCCACGATTTCCGCTCCTTTTACTATATGTTCCGGGATGCCTGTCTGCGGGAGAATGCCGATCAGCAGTACATCTCCCTGGCTTTCCTGGTATATGTGAAGCTGTTTGGCTATCAGGCTTCCCAGGGCAAGCTGTCCACCCAGATTGCCCGGGAACTGCCCATGATCCGGCAGGAGGTACGCAACCGGCTGGAAAACGCCGGGGTGACCCTTATGCTGGAGGACACGGTGAAAAAGCCCCTGTTCCCCTTCCATCCCATCGGCGAGCGTTTGTGCGCCGCCTTCATCCACGCCGGCAGCAGCGATACCTCCCGCTGGGTCTATGAGCATGAGTGCGGCCGCTACCTGCTGGAGGATACCATGAATGACCAGCTCTATACCCTCTCCTATGAAAATGCCGTCACTGAGCAGGCGGCGGAGGCGGCCATCAACGATGCGGTGGCCAAGGGGGCGGACTTGATCTTTACTACCGATCCCTCTCTGCTGCTGCCCAGCGTGAAGCAGGCCGTGCGCCATCCGGAGGTGAAATTTTTCAACTGCTCCCTCAACAACTCCTATCCCTCGGTGCGGACCTACTATCCCCGGATGTATGAGGCCAAGTTTATCAAGGGCGCCATTGCCGGCACCCTGTCCCGCAGCGGATGGATCGGCTATGTGGCTGACTACCCCACCTTCGGCACCATTGCCAGCATCAACGCATTTGCCCAGGGGGCCAGAATGGTCAACGCCAATGCCCGGGTGCTGCTGTCCTGGAACAGCCTGAAGGAGGGCGGGGGCATTGACAGCCTTCGGGCCAAGGGCATCGTGTATATCGACTACCTGGACCGGCTGGCCGCTAACGCCGGGCCCCGGTCGAGAGAGTTGCATAATCTGGCCATGATCCACTGCGACTGGGGGCGGTTTTACCAGAGCTTGGTGCGGCGGGTGCTGGACGGCAGCTGGAAGAAGGAGAGCCGGGGCAGTAGCGCCATCAGCTACTGGTGGGGCCTGAACCAGAAGATAGTGGATGTGCTCTGCTCCCGCCGCCTGCCCGCCGGTACCCGGCGGCTGGCCGGCGTGCTGCGGGACGCCATTCGGGCCGAGCGGCTGGATCCCTTCTACGGGGTGCTGATGAACCAGCAGGGCCATGTGGTGTACGGCGACGACGGACCCCTGCCCGCCCAGCAGATCCTGTCCATGAACTGGCTGTCCACCTATGTGGAGGGGTCCATCCCCAGGCCGGAGGAGCTGACCGACCGGGCCAGGGCGTGGATGCGGGTTCAGGGCTTTGAGGAGGCTGGGCTGAAGTGAAGATTCTGGCTGTAGCCGACTACGAGTCCCCCGCCCTCTGGGACTATTTTACGCCGGATAAGCTGGAGGGGGTGGACCTAATCCTCTCCTGCGGGGACCTGAAATCCCATTACCTGTCCTTTTTGGCTACCTTTGCCCACTGCCCGGTGCTCTATGTCCATGGGAACCACGACGGGCACTATGAAAAGGACCCGCCTCTGGGTTGCACCTGTATCGACGGGCAGTACTATGAGTACCAGGGACTGCGTATCGTAGGCCTGGGGGGCTCCATGCGCTATAAGAAGGGCCCCCACCAGTACACCGACAGGGAGATGAATCTGCGGGCCATACGGCTGGCCCCAAAGCTGTATTTTAAAAAGGGGTTTGATATTCTGCTGACCCATGCGCCGGGCAAGGACATGGTGCCCTGCACCGACCTGGCCCATACCGGCTTCCGGGCTTTTAACCGGATGCTGGACAAGTATCAGCCCGCCCTCCATCTCCATGGACACACCCACCTGAATTACGGCCGGAGCATCCAGCGGGAACAGCGCTACGGCAAGACCAGAGTGATCAACGGGTATGAGCGCTATCTGATTGAACTTTAACCGAAAGCAGGCGGCGGAAGGATTACCTTCCGCCGCCTGCTTTTCTTCCAAGATGGAACCTTTTCAGACGGAAAACGTCTGTAAAAAGGAAACGTATACCAAAGAAAGGAGCGGCGGTTTTCGGCGGAGATTTCCTGCGGAAGGGCATACACTGGTGCTGGCGGATGTCCAACCTAAAGTCGACTGGGAAACTTAAGGATTTGTTAAGAATTTGTCATTGCTTTGTCATTGCTTACCTTACCCGGTATGCTAGAATGGCAGTGAACAAGCAAGTACACAAGGAGGAGTTCAATATGACGGATCAACAGACGCCTGTGCTCGAGCGGCCCGCTCCGGGCCAAACGCCGCCGGCTGGGGCGCCTTCCGGCCCCAGAAAGAAAAAGCGCCGCAGTAAGGTCAAGCTGATCGTGGGCCTGCTCATTACCGCGGCGGTAATTGCCGGAATTGTCTTTGCTCTGTGGTACTTTGTGTTCCGGGAGGATCAGACTGGACTGGGTGAAGCCATGACCGATACCGTCCAGCTGGGGTCCATCCAGGTGAAGGTGGAAGGCAGCGGCATGGCCAAGGCCAACAAATCGGCCACGGTTACCCCGGGTACCGGTACCATTCTGGAGCTCTATGTGAAGGAGGGTGACCAGGTCACCGAGGGCCAGCCCCTCTACCGCATGGACGACACCGCGGCCCGGGAGGCCGTCAAGGCCGCCCAGGAGACGGTGGACGACTGCCAGAAGCAGCTCCAGGCGGTCTACGAGAAGATCGGGGAGCTGACCATCAAGGCCCCTCATGCCGGCAACCTGCGGGAGGTGGCCAACCTGAAGGCGGGAGATACGGTGAACGAGGGCGACACCATCGCCACCATCGTCAACGACACCAAGCTACGCATCTCCCTCTATTACAGCTATGCATATGAGGACAGCATCAAGGTGGGGCAGACTGCCCAGATCACCATCCCCTCCATTATGGGAAGCCGCACCGGTACGGTGGAGAAGATCAACAAGGTCCGCTTTGTCTCCCCGGAAGGGGCCACCCACTTTGAGGTGGTCTTTGTGCTGGACAATCCCGGCACCCTCACCGAGGGGATGGAGGCTTCCGCCTCCCTCACCGCCGCCGACGGCACCCCCATCTACCCCTATCAGAACGGCAAGCTGGAGTTCTATGAGACTACCGTGGTGAAGGCCAAGGCCTCCGGTCCGGTAGAGAGCTTCGGACTGCTCAATTACGCCGACGTGAAGGCGGGCCAGGTACTGGTCCAGCTGGGCGCCAAGGACTCCGACGAAGAGATCAGCGCCAAGGAAGAGGCCCTGAAGGCCGCCCAGGAGAAGCTGAAGGAGGCCAATGACGAGCTGAGCAAGTATAACGGCGTAGCCCCCATCGCCGGTACGGTTCTGTCCTGCAGCCTCATGGAGGGTGAGGAGGTACAGAGCGGCCAGGGCATCAGCATTGCCGATACCTCCCAGATGACGGTGGAGATCAGCGTGGACGAGCGCAATGCCCAGTACGTCAAGGTGGGCATGATGGTGGATCTGGATCAGTACGGTACTCCCTATATGGGCGTGGTGCAGAGCGTTTCCCTCACCGCCTCCGGAGAAAACGGCGTGGCCTCCATCCCGGCGGTGGTTGCGGTGGACAACTTTGACGGCTCCATGATCCCCGGTACTTACGTCAGCTATTCCTTCGTGGCCAGCCAGTCGGACAACTGCCTCACCGTGCCTGTTGCCGCTGTGAAGTACGTCAGCTTCAACAATGTGACGCTGCCCGATAATATGGATGCTCCCCCTGCCGAGAACGGCGGAGAGGATGGTATGGACGGCGAAATGGGCGGCAGCGACCTACCTGATGACGGCAGCGTGATTGACGGTGAGATCCTGCCCGACGACGGCGGGACCGTTGACGGCGGAAATGTGATTATCGACGACGGCGGCATGATCATAGACGGCAATATGTCTGTCAGCGGCGGCGCGGTGGCAGTGCCGCAGCGGTATTCCAACAGCGGTGTCTCCGCCCGTAAGCTGGGTGTGGTCGTCATGCCCGGTCCGGGTATCTCCGCGGGCGGCGGCGCCAGCAGCGGTATGGGCGGCGGTTCCTCCGATGAGGAAACCGGCACCATCGTCTTTGTCAAGTCCAAGGAGGCCCCCGCCAACGCCATCCTGGAGCCCGATCCCGCCTGGGAGTGTCCCGAGGGCTTCTGGGCTGTGCCGGTGGAGATCGGCATCAACGACACCAGCCGGGCGGAGGTCAAGCGGGGCCTCAACGAGGGGGACGAGGTCTTTATCGGCTACGCCACCCAGAGCGCCGACAGTTGGGGTGGCTGATATGCTGATCGATGTAAAAAACCTCTTCAAGATCTACCATGAAGGGGAGGAGAGCGAGGTCCGGGCCCTGGACGGGGTGAGCCTCACGGTGGATCGGGGAGAGTTCGTGGCCATCATCGGCCAGTCCGGCTCCGGCAAGTCCACCCTGATGAACATCCTGGGTTGTCTGGATATCCCCACCTACGGGGACTACCATCTGGACGGGGTGGACGTGACCGGACTGACCGATAAGCAGCTGGCCCACATCCGCAACAAGCAGATCGGCTTTATCTTTCAGGGATTCAACTTGATTCCCGCCCTCAACGCCTGGGAGAACGTGGAACTCCCCCTGATCTATCAGGGGGTGCCCGCCTCCAAGCGTTGGGACCGGGTGGAGGCCGCCCTGGAGCGGGTGGGGCTGGCCGACCGGGCGGAGCACAAGCCCACCGAGATGTCGGGCGGTCAGCAGCAGCGGGTGGCCATTGCACGGGCCATTGCCACCCAGCCTCCCATCATCATGGCCGACGAGCCCACCGGCGCCCTGGATTCCCGCACCGGCAAGCACGTGCTGGAGATTCTCCACGGGCTCCATGAGGAGGGCTCCACCATCATCCTCATCACCCACGACAACGGCATTGCCTCCACCGCCCAGCGGGTGGTGCGGATTTCCGACGGACACATCATTTATGACGGGGACAGAGAGGGGGCCTTCGCATGAATCTGACCCAGGCGTTCAAGATCGCGGTCAAATCCATTGCGGCCAAGAAGGCTCGCTCCGTCCTTACCATGCTGGGCGTCATCATCGGCCTGGCCGCCGTCATTATCCTGGTGTCCTATGCCCAGGGCCAGAACCAGCAGATGCGGGCGTTCTATGAGAGCCTGGGCACCAACATCATCAACATCCAGGCCAGCAGCTGGAACAGCGAGAAGGTATCCGATGAGCTGTACGACTACTGTATGGAGCTGGACGAGTATGTACTGGGCGTCACCCCGGTGGTGCAGATGTACAATCAGACCGTCATCAAGTACGGTGCCAAGACCCTGGATAACTACAATACCCCCTGGGAGGAATCTCCCCAGGTGGTGATGGGCAACCAGCAGTTCTCCCTGTGCAACAACTTTACATTGGCCAAGGGCAGAGACATTGCCTACCTGGATGTGAAGAACTACAACCAGGTGTGTGTGCTGGGCTCCAAGATGGCGGATGCCCTCTTCAACTACATGGACCCGGTGGGCCAGACCATCACCATCAACAACATCCCCTTTGAGGTCATTGGAGTCTATCAGGAAAAAGACCCCAACAACATGACCGGTATGGACCGCTACATCGTGCTGCCCTACTCCATGAACCGGGTGCTTAACGGCCAGACCAGTATGGATACCTTTGTGGCCAAAGCCAAGGACTCCGAGTCCACCACCCGGGCCATCACGCTGCTCAAGGGCTTCCTTCAGGGCCTTATCGACCCCAACAGCGGTTATTACAGCGTCACCACCCCCAACCAGATGCAGGAGGAGGGTAAGGAGCAGGATCAGATGCAGCAGCGCTTCCTGGGCGGTATCGCCGCCATTTCTCTGGCGGTAGGCGGTATCGGCATCATGAACATCATGCTGGTCACTGTCACCGAGCGTACCCGGGAGATCGGCATCCGCAAGGCCATCGGTGCTGAGCGCAAGAGCATCATCGCCCAGTTCCTCATTGAGGCCTGTATGATCTGCGGCATCGGCGGTATCTTTGGCATCATCGTGGGTTATATCGGCACATTGATCGTGGGGAAAATATCCTTCCACACCATATTGATACCCAACGCCGGGATAACGGTGGGCGCCTTCTTTATCTCCGTTGCCCTGGGCGTGGCCTTTGGCCTCTATCCTGCCATCAAGGCCTCCGGCCTCCAGCCGGTGGAGGCCCTGCGGGCAGACTAAAGGAGTGAGATCAT
The DNA here is from genome assembly GCF_002159225.1 of Flavonifractor sp. An91. Classification (NCBI taxonomy): domain Bacteria; kingdom Bacillati; phylum Bacillota; class Clostridia; order Eubacteriales; family Oscillospiraceae; genus Flavonifractor; species Flavonifractor sp. An91. The sequence goes on from NZ_NFHA01000015.1 coordinate 11,499, forward strand.
GAAAAAGAGAACTTGGCTTTCCGCCCTGCTGGCGGTGGCGCTGCTGGTAAGTATGTTGGTAGTGCCCTCCGCCTCTGCGGCCGGCAATTCGGCCTTTACAGACATCACTGATCCCGACCAGGCCAACGCCGCTGAGATGCTGCGTCTGCTGGGCGTGGTGAACGGTACCGGCGGCGGTGCCTTTCGACCCCAGGGTACTCTGACCCGGGGTGAATTCTGCAAGATGACGGTGGAGATTATGGGCCGGGGCGATGAGGAGCCTGCCCAGCGCAGCCGCACCATCTTTACCGACGTCAGTTCTACCCACTGGGCCAGAGGCTATATCAATCTGGCCGCCTCCATCACGGTGGGCGGCTCCGCCGGCGGCGATGGAGAGAGCTCCACGGCGGGTACCCGCCTCATCATGGGCGTGGGAGACGGTTCCTTCCAGCCTGACCGGGTCATTACCTGCGGCGAGGCGGTCACCATCCTCATGCGGGTGCTGGGCTACGGCGACGGCGATGTGGCCGGCGGCCTCAACTGGTACGACGGCTATATGGGACTGGCCAGCTCCGCCGGACTGCTGGATAAACTGAACCTGACCGGAGCCTCCACCATCTCCCGCGGCCAGGCCGCCATTCTGTTCTACAATCTGCTCTTTGCCAAGACCAAGGGCAGCGACAGCCTCTACCTCACCGGCCTGGGCTGCAAGGTGGAGGACGGCGGTATCCTGCTGGATGTGAACGCCACCCTGGCCGGCTCCAACACTGCGGTCAAGACCACCACCGGAACCTACAAGACCGACCGGGCGGGGCTGGACGAGAACCTGGAAGGAATGCAGGGCGACGTGGTGCTGGACAAGAACGACAAGCTGCTGGCCTTCCAGCCCAAGGAGAACATCATCAGCCGGGCGGTCAACGTGGCTGAGTGGGAGGCTACCTGGATCAGACTGCTGGACGGTGAACAGATTCAGATACAGCCAGATACCAGAACCTTTCAGAGTGGTGAGGAGAAAACCTACAAGGATGTATACCAGGACGGTCGTCCGGGCGATTCCATGACTATCTATTATGATATCAACGGAAAGATTGATTATCTCTTCCTGCCTTCCACTTCCTTTACCGGAAAGGCTATGGTTGCCCGAAATCAGCCTTCTGGTAACCCCTTTACGGAGCTGACCAACGGGGACAGCAACTATAAGATCTATAAAAACGGGATGCCTGCCACCGTGGGAGATATCCGCCAGTATGACGTAGCCACCTATGACAGTGCTTCCAAGATCCTGTATATCTCCGACCTGAAGCTGACGGGTATCTATGAAAATGTTTCCCCCAGCCCTAAGGCACCAGTCTCCATTACCGTGCTGGGTCGGGCCTTTGATGTGTTGCCTGAGGCCACCAATGATCTCCAGAATTTCAAGATTGGAGATATGATGACTCTGCTGCTTACTAATGACGGCAAGGTTGCCGGTGTGGTTACCACTGCTGCAGCCAAGGGCAATGCGGTGGGCTATGTGGAGAGTATCACCGAGGACGGTAAGGCTACCGTGCAGCTGCTGGACAGTGTGCTGGGCAAGGTGGAGGGAAAAACCTCCTACCGGAAGGACAGCGCCACCAAGATGATGGGTGAGCTGGTCACAGTTTCCTCCAATAAGCAGGGCCAACTCACTTTGACCCGGCTCACCGGCGGCTCCTCCAGCGGGGTTACCGGCAAGCTGGATGTGGCTGCCCGTACTCTGGGCGGCACACCCCTGGCTGACAACGTAGCGGTGTACGAGAAGGTGGGCAGCAGCAAGCTCCAGCCCGTTAAGTACAGCCAGATTACCGCCGTCAGCGTACCCGCCTCCAAGATCCTGTATGCCAGCAAGGACTATGCCGGCCGGTACAATGTGCTGGTGCTGGACGATGTAACCGGAGATCTGTACACCTATGGCTTCATGAGCAAGGGTACCATGACTACCCCCTCCAGCATGGGAGAGATTGTGAACTCTACCGTAATTGTGACCACCTCGGACAAGAATGGAGAGACCAAGCTGGAACTGGTGGGCGGAGTGGAAGTGCCCCGCAACGCGATAGGCGGTGTGGTCGCCTCTCTGAATACCCTTCAGGATAAAAACAAGATTGCCGGTTATGTGTTCCTGAAGGAACTGGACGGCGTGCACCGCAGCGCCTTTGACATGAAGGCCAAGACGGTGACCACCACCGACATGGTGCTGCCCATTTCGGACAACGTGGTGTGCTACAACAAGACCACCAAGCAGTGGTTTACGGCGGAGGACCCCATGGATGCCCTCAATCAGGCCCGGGCCTTCTCCGACAACATCACCATCTACTACGACCGCACGCCGGAGGACGGCGGCAAGGTCCGTATGGTAGTGGTGCAGTAACCATCAAAAAAGCCGCCCCCGCTTCAAGCGGGGGCGGCTTTTTGCATTTCAAATCAGCCCTTCAGGCGCTCGGCCCAGGCAGCATACTTGGCTACCTTCTCATCGGCCTCCGCCTTGGTGGCGCCGTTGGCCAGGATATACACCTTGACCTTGGGCTCGGTGCCGGAGGGACGGACGATGAGGCTGGTGCCGTCGGCCATCTCGTAGCGCAGCACGTTGGAGCCGGAGAGCTCCATGGTGCTCTTGCTGCCGTCGGCCACGGTGACCACGGAGCCGTCCTTGTAGTCCTTCTGCTGGGTCACCGCCACGCCGGCGATCTCCACCGGGGGGCGCTCCCGCAGGCCGGCCATCAGGTCGGCCATCTTCTTCAGGCCGTCCAGACCGGGCATCACCAGGTTCAGGGTCTTTTCGCCGTAGAAGCCGTACTTCTCATAGCACTTCTGGAGGGCGTCGTACAGGGTCATGCCCTGACCGGCGTACCAGGCGGCCATCTCGGTGAGGGCCAGGGCGGCAGTGACGGCGTCCTTGTCCCGGACGTAGTCGCCCAGCATATAGCCGTAGCTCTCCTCATAGGCGAAGATCACCTTGCCCTCGCCGGCGTTCTCCAGCTTGTCCTTCTTCTCGGCCAGGAACTTGAAGCCGGTAAAGGTGTCATAGCAGGCCAGACCGTTGGTTTCAGCCACCTTGCGGGCCATCTCGGTGGTGACGATGGTCTTGAGGGCCACCGGCTTGTCCGGCATCTTGCCGGTGCGCTGCTTGGCGCCGATCAGGTAGTCCAGCAGGAGCACGCCGGTCTGGTTGCCGGAGATGGTGATATACTCGCCCTGGTCGTTGCGGACCATGATACCCACGCGGTCGGCGTCGGGGTCGGAGCCCAGGATGAAGTCGGCCCCTTCCTTCTTGGCCAGGTCCACAGCCAGATAGAAGCCCTCGGGATTCTCCGGGTTGGGGGAGACCACGGTGGGGAAGTTGCCGTCAATAACCATTTGCTCGGGGACACAGATGACGTGCTTCATACCCAGACGCTTCAGAGCCTCGGGGATCAGCTTATAGCCGGTGCCGTGGAAGGGGGTGTACACCATCTTGAAGGTGTCGGCAACCTTCTCCACAGCAGCCTTGTCGTTGACCTGACCCATCACGTTGGCCAGGAACTTTTCGTCGGTCTCCTCGCCCATGAGGGTGATGAGTCCGGCCTTTACTGCCTCGTCATAGTCCATGCGCTGGATGGAGTCGAACAGGTCCAGCTCCTCCATCTTGGCGGCAATGGCGGAGGCGTGATGGGGGGGCAGCTGAGCGCCGTCCTGCCAGTAAACCTTATAGCCGTTGTACTCCTTGGGGTTGTGGCTGGCGGTCACGTTGACACCGGCGATGCAGTGGTATTCCCGCACGGCAAAGGACACCTCGGGAGTGGGACGCATGGCGTCAAAGAGCCGGACCTTGATGCCGTTGCCCGCCATGACGCAGGCGGTCTCCCGGGCAAACAGCTCGGAATTGTTGCGGCAGTCATAGCACACGGCCACACCCCGCTCCACCGCCTCGGGGCCCTCAGCCTTGATGACCTCGGCAAAGGCCTGGGTGGCGTGGCGGATCACATGAATATTCATCTGGTGCAGGCCCACGCACATGGTGCCCCGCAGACCGGCGGTACCAAACTCCAGAGGAGCAAAAAAGCGGCTCTCGATCTCCTTCTCGTCGCCGGAGATGGAACGCAGTTCCTCCTTCTCCGCCTCGCTGAGAGCGGGACTGTTCAGCCACTTTTCATATACATCACGATAAGCCATGGGAATTACCTCCAATACCTCAATTTCAGCAAAAGCACATCTCTGCGCTTGTGATTATAGCACAAACTGACCGGTATATCTACCCTGTTTTTTGGGAGTTTACGCCGTAAGCTGCAAAAAATTTCCTGCTCTTTACTTGTGGTACCCGGAGCCCTCCACGATCTTGAAGCAGCGGTAGATCTGCTCCAGCAGCATGACCCGGGCCAGGTGGTGAGGGAAGGTCATGGGGGACATGGACAGCCGCAGATCGGCCTTTTCTTTCAGGGAAGGATGCATCCCGTAGGAGGAGCCGATGAGGAAGGTCAGGGTGTTTTTGCCCTGGCCCGTCCACCCCTCCAGACGGGCGGCCAGTTTCTCGCTGGAGAGAAGCTGGCCCTCCACGCACAGGGCCACCAGTGCCCCGCCCTTGGGCAGCTTGGCGGTCACCGCTGCCGCTTCCTTTTCCAGGGCGGCGTCGATCTGGGCCCGGGAGGGGTTCTGGGGCAGCCGCTCCTCGGGCAGTTCGGTGAGCTGGAGCTTGCAGTAGCCCCCCAGCCGCTTGACGTATTCCGCCGCCCCGTCTATGTAGAACTTTTCCTTTAGCTTGCCCACGCAGATGATATGGATGGAACTTCCTTTCATACGGTGTACCTCCGTCCCGGCTCGCTGCGGGGGGCCACCTCCAGCAGCACGTCCTGGCCGGGCACCGCCCCCATGCGGGTGAGGGAAGCTCCCACCACCTGCCGGGCCCGCTCCGGGGTGTTGTTCTCGTGGGACAGGTGGGCCAGCACCACGGTGGAGGTTCCTGCTGATACGGCAGAGCACACCAGGGCCGCCCCAGCCTCGTTGGACAGGTGGCCCCGGTCGCCCAGGATGCGGTCCTTGAGAAAGTAGGGGTAGGGGCCGGAGCGGAGCCATTCCACGTCATGGTTGGCCTCGGCTACCAGCAGATTGGCGCCCCGGATGCCAGCCTCCACCGCCTCTGTTACATGGCCCAGGTCGGTGACCACCGCCGCCTTCCGCCCGCCGGCGGAGAGGGCGTAGCCGGTGCTCTCGGCGGCGTCGTGAGGGGTGGGGAAGGTCTCGATGTCGATGGAGCCGATGGAGAAGCACGCCCCCGGCGTGAAGGGGTGGAGTACCTCTTCCAGAAAGGCGATGCGGTAGCACAGCTGCCGACCGGTGCCCCGGCTGGCGTACACCGGCACTTTCCGCTGTTTGGTCAGGGTGGTGAGACCAGAGATATGGTCGGTGTGCTCATGGGTGATGAGCACGGCGGACAGGCTGGCGGGGTCGACGCCCAGCCCCTTCAGGGCGGTGGTGATCCGGCGGCAGGAGATGCCGGCGTCCACCAGAATATGGGTGGCGCCGTCACTGACCAGCAGACTGTTGCCGCTGGAGCCGCTGGCCAGGGTACACAGTTGAAGCACAAAATCGCTCCTTTCCAGAAAAAACAGGCGGGGGAGTTCCCCCGCCTGCATAAGATTTATGTTGATTATCCAACCTGGGCCTGTTTGTCCTCGTCGGGGGTGACCACCACACGGATGTCGGCGCCCACGCCGGACAGCTTGCGGACGATGTCCTCATAGCCGCGCTCGATGTGGTGGATGTGGCCGATCTCTGTGGTGCCCTGGGCAGCCAGTCCGGCAATGACCATGGCCGCACCTGCCCGCAGGTCACAGGCCTGGATGCGGGCGCCGGTAAACTTCTCCACGCCCTCAATGACGGCAATCTTGCCGTCCACCTGGATCTGAGCTCCCATGCGGCGGAACTCGTCCACATAACGGAACCGGTTGTCCCACACGCCCTCGGTGATGACGCTGGTGCCCTCAGCCAGACAGAGGACAGCGGCGATCTGGGGCTGCATATCGGTGGGGAAGCCGGGGTAAGGCAGGGTCTTGACGTTGGTACGGGTCAGCTTGCCGGTGCGGCGCACCAGCACGGCGTCGTCCCGCTCCTCCACGTCCACGCCCATCTCCAGCAGCTTGGCGGTGATGCACTCCAGGTGCTTGGGGATTACGTTCTTGATGAGCACTTCGCCGCCGGTGGCAGCCACGGCGGTCATATAGGTGCCCGCCTCGATCTGGTCGGGAATGATGGAGTAGGTGCCGCCGGTCAACCGCTCCACGCCCCGGATCTTGATGACGTCGGTGCCGGCGCCCATGATCTCGGCGCCCATGGAGTTGAGGAAGTTGGCCAGGTCCACAATGTGGGGCTCCTTGGCGGCATTTTCAATGATGGTCATGCCGTCAGCCAGCACGGCGGCCAGCATGATATTCATGGTGGCGCCCACGGAGACGATGTCCAGATAGATCTGGGTGCCGTTCATCCGGCCGTTGGAAGCCTTGGCATGGATGTAGCCGCCCCGGACGTCCACGTTGGCCCCCATAGCCACAAAACCCTTGATGTGCTGGTCGATGGGCCGGCCGCCGAAATCGCAGCCGCCCGGAGGGGGAACCTCCGCGGAGCCAAAGCGGCCCAGCAGAGCGCCGATCAGGTAGTAGGAGGCCCGGATCTTGCGGGCCAGCTCCTCAGGTACCCGGGCGTTGCGGATGTGGGAGCAGTCCACGTCCACCGTGGTACGATTGACCGTACGCACGTCGGCGCCCAGTTCCTGCAAAATGTTGAGCAGCAGCGTTACATCGCTGATCTGAGGCAGATTTTCAATGCGGCATACCCCGTCCACCAACAGGGCGGCGGGGATGATGGCAACAGCGGCGTTTTTTGCGCCGCTGATGTCGATCTCTCCAAAAAGCGGTTTCCCGCCGTGAATCACATACTTTGTCAAAATGCAACCCTCTATTCCTTCCGCCGGGGAACACACCCACGCCGGCGGCATCCAAGGCCGGATCAGACCGGCACCATAAAGCATCTGCAAACGCCTGCCTGCGGCAGAGCGCTCCAATACGTATACATTATAACATAACCTGCCATAAAATCAAAGACATTTCTTTAATGCCTCTGTGACAGGGATGTTTTGATCATAATTTACCCTGCTATGCGGGAAATATACCAACGAGTCAGACAAAACGGACATAGAATCCGGGAAAAAGATCCATACTGCCCGGCGCATTGGGTCCGGAATATTATACCCTATGGGACTGCTTCTGTCTTTCTGAAAAATGCACAAAAAAAGCCACGGGAAGCTATGAATTTCGCAGCCTCCCGTGGAAGAATATGGATGACATTCTTTATTTGCTCTGTTTATCCCGTACCAGGATGTGGGTCACGTTGGGCTGGCTGGTGGGACGCACATCCACCTCAAAGCGGGAGAGGGATTTGACCAGCTTGGACAGCTTGGAAAAACCGAAGTTCCGGGGGTCGAAGTCGGGCTGCTTTTTCACCAGCAGATTGCCCAGCTCGCCCAGAGCGGCATAGCCGTCCTCATCGGCAATGGTGTCCACCGACTCGGCAATGAGCTTGACCACCGCCTGGGGGACCTTGTGCTCCGCTTCCGGAGGCTGTGCGGGAGCTTCCTTCTTTTTCTGGGGCTTCTGGGCCTTGGGTTTTTCTTCCTCCGCCCTGGCCTGCTCCGCTGCCGCCCGGATGACCTCAATGTAAACAAATTTATCGCAGGCCACAATAAAGGGATTGGGGGTTTTCCGCTCTCCCATACCGTAGACCTTTTTGCCAGCCTCCCGCAGCCGGACAGCCAGACGGGTGAAATCGCTGTCGCTGCTCACCAGCACGAAGCCGTCCACCTGGCCGGTGTAGAGGATGTCCATGGCATCGATGATCATAGCCGAGTCGGTGGCATTCTTGCCGGTGGTATAGCTGTACTGCTGGATGGGGGTGATGGCGTTCTCCAGCAGAGGGCCCTTCCAGGAGGCCAGGTTGGGGGTGGTCCAGTCTCCGTAGATCCGCTTGATGGTGGGAGTGCCGTATACCGCCACCTCCGCCATGATGTCGCCCAAGGCCGAGCGGGGCGCGTTGTCTGCGTCGATCAGCACTGCCAGGCGCAGGTCGGTCTGTTCTGACATGGCGGTCCTCCTTAAGCCAGTACGAAGTGATAAAAGCGCAGCATCTCGTACCAGTCCTTTGCCGCAAAGGAGACGGTACGGCTGTCTTTCAGGCAAGCGCCGGGGTAGAAGCTGCGGCGGTAGGCCAGTTTGTGGTCGTGGAAGGTAACGGCAGTCTCAAAGTGTTTCGGCATAGGCACCGTACAGTCCTCCGCCCGGCCCACGGCCTCCTCCGCCCCTTTCCGAATGGCTTCCACTGCGGCGCTGGGGTGCATGGAAAGTACACCGCCCCCCACACCCTCATTCACCGGGACGGTGACAATGGCGGGGATGAGCTGCCGGGCGCTGTCGCACAGGTCCTTGTCCCCGGACAGAAAACAGACGGGTACGCCGAAGTAACCTGCAATATAGGCATTGATGAGAAACTCGCTGGCCGGAGTTCCATTGAGCAGCACCTGAGCGCAGTCGGTGGTCATGGTATGGGATAATGGATTACCGCCGCAGGAGCTCCAGGCATGATAGCCGGTAAAAAGTACGCCGCCAAACGTTTCCCGGTTCAGGCCGGCCATCATACACAGGGGATCGCCGGTCCAGCCCCGGAAGATGCGGACCTGACGGGGAAGGGCGGCGGCGTCCAGATTGCGGGCAGAGTCGTGGGCGTCCTTTACCAGCAGACCCTCCGCTCCACCGGTCAGGGCGCCCTGGCAGGCGGCGGCCACCTCGGCGGTCATCTGTTTGCGGAAGGGTTCATAATCAGAAGCGGAGCCCCGCTCGGTCTCTTTCCAATCGGCAATGCCGCAGGTGCCCTCAATGTCGGCGCTGAGATAAAATTGCATAAGACAGGCCTCCCAAGTGTTTTTTTCAGTATATCATAGTTTTTTGCCTTCAGGCAACTTGGCGGAGCTACTATTTTGTGCAACCATTGCAGCAATTTGCCGTCTAAAAGCGTATATAGGGTGAAAGGGGGAGAGAGAATGGACCCCAACCGGTTGGAATCGCTGATTCAGATCCATCAAAATACCCTGTACCGGGCTGCCTTGGCCATTCTTGGGGATGCCCATGAGGCGGAGGACGCGGTGCAGGACGCCTTCCTGCGCCTGCTGGAGAAGGGGCCGGAGTTTGAAAGCCCCGCCCATGAGAAGGCCTGGCTGCTGCGGGTCACCGTCAACGGCTGCAAAAGCCGCCTGCGCTCGCCCTGGCGGCGGCGCACCGCCCCGCTGCTGGACACCTATCCCGCCGCCGCTCCGGAGGAGCAGAATCTGATGGAGACCATCATGACGCTGCCGGCCCGGGATCGGACGGTGCTCCACCTCTACTACTATGAGGGGTACCAGACCGCCGAGATCGCCGAAATGACCGGCTGGCGGGAGGGTACCGTCCGCTCCCGGCTCACCCGGGCCAGGGCAAAGCTGGGAGCGCTGCTGAAAGGAGAAATGCAATGAACCGATATCGTAGTTATATGGACCGCATCTCCGCTCCGGAATCCCTGGCGGACCGGGTGTTGGAGGGAAAGCGATCCCGGCGGGCCCGTCCCGCTTTGGCGGCGGGCGTTCTGGCGGCCTGCTGTCTGGTGGCGGCGGCAGGCGGCTGGCAGCTGTGGCAGGGGAGAAGTCTGGCCGGGCCGGACCCCACGGCGGGGGTGGCGGCCACGCCTGCCGTGACACAGACCATCCCGGAGCGGGGCTATGCCCTGGTGGTGGAGGATGCCTTCGGAGGACAGCCCCACAGCTTCCCCAATGTACCCGGGTATGATTACCATTACCCCGACTGTACCGGCTCGGACGTCGTGATAGGCGACTACGCCTATCCGGAGGGGTGGTTCATGGAGCTGTTGTCCGCCCAGGAGATCATCAACGTCCTGGGGGGTACAGACGCGGTGCCCTGGACGTTGGACTGGACCGGCTTCGGCCTGGATGGCACGGTGATCTACGATGGGGAGGGGAACCCCTGGCGGATTGAGATCATCGGTCAGCGGGGAGAGGATACCCTGCATCTGGAGCTGTGGCCCGGCCGGGAGCCCTTCCGCGACCTGATTTATGACGAGGCCGCTGTTACGGAGGTGGATGGGGTGGACGTTACCAGCTATTCCCTCTATTATGACCGGGACGGGGACGGCACCAAGGAATACACCTACCATGCGGATTATTTTGACGGTGCCATAGGGGTGGATTTCACCTGTACCAGCAAGGACCAGAGCGCCGCCGCCAGGCTGGCCAGTCTGGTGGTGGGCCACAAGGGATTTACCGCCGACGGCCTGACTACCCCCGCCGGCGGGCAGCATATGGACCTGGGTACCGCCCGACTCTACGGCAGCGGGGAGCTGACCCTGGCCCAGGCCTATCAGCAGGAGCTGGCCGCTTATCTGCCCGACCGGTCGGCCCTGCCCGAGGGCTTTGTCTTTGAGAGCGCCCACTGGCATTTCGACGAGGTGGAGGACAGTTTGAGCATCCTGTGGTACCGGGGGTATGACACTGTGAGCGTGAAGGCAGCCCTGCTGCTGGACTCCAACACCGGTGAGCAGCTGGACACGGACGTGCTGCCGGACGAGATCACGCCCCAGGCAATGGAGCAGCGGTTCGGCCGCTATGTGGACGATGACCTGGGGGATACCCCGGGCTGGCGATACGAATCCTTCACTGTTCACTATTTCCGCAACGGGGAGCCCACGGTGGCCGTCACTTATTCCATCAAGGGCCTTACCCCGGAGGAGGCCGCCGCCTTTGTGAACAGCTGCCAGGGAGAATGGAGCCTGGATTAAGATCTGGAGAAAAGAAGCGCCTGCCGCTGCCGCGGCAGGCGCTGTTCTGTTTACGGAAGCACGATGGTGTCCTCCTCCGTGATCCCGGACAGGATCTCCACATAGTCGCTGCCCCAGAGACCGGTCTCCACGGTGACCGTCTCGGCCTTGCCGTTGCGCAGCACCTGGACGGTGTCGCCGTCCACCGCCTTGACGGGCACACGGAGGCAATTCTCCTTCCCCTCGGTGAGAATGGACACCGACACGTTCATGCCGTCCCGCAGGCCGTCGGTGTTGTCCAGGGCGACCTCCACGGTGTAGTCGGTGACGCCGCCGGAGGTGACGCCGGTGTCCTCCACCCGCCGCACCGAGCCGGTGTAGGTGCGCTGCTCCCCGGTGTCGGTGGTGAAGGTGATGGATACGCTCTGGCCGGTACCCACCCGGTCGATGTACTGCTCGTCAATACTGGCGTGGACGCACAGGGCTTCAGGCTGGGCCAGCACCGCCATGGGGCTGCCGGCGGAGGCCAGATCCCCTTCCTTGGAAGTGCGGGAGAGGATGACCCCGTCCGCCGGAGCGGTGATGGTGTAGTCCTCCCGCTGGTCCATGAGCTGGGAGAGGGAGGTCTGGGCGGAGCGGACCTGGAGAGAGGCGTTGGTCACCGCGTTGGTGAGACCGTCGTTTTTCAGGGTGAGAATGGTCTGGCCGGCGGTGACGCTCTCCCCCTCCTGGATGGACAGGGTAAGCACCTGGCCGGACTGGGCAGAGTAGATGGCCTGCTCGGTGGCGTAGGCGATGGTTCCCGCCTCCATGCACTGTACGCCATTGACCGACGCCATGGCGGAGGCGCCGCTGGCCAGGGTGCCGGGATTGCGGAAGGAGAACTCCACGTTGACGCCGGTGCGGCTGCCGCTGAGGGCCACCGGCGTGTCATACACCCGCACCACCGTGCCGGTGAGGGTGTCCGCCATGCCGGGGAAGGAGATCACCGCGGCGCTGCCCGGGGTAAGGGCGGCGGCATCCTCCAGAGAGAAGGGGACGGTGAGCTTCAGATTGAGGCTGTCCACCACCTGGGCCACCGGTGTGCCGGCGGAGATCATATCGCCCACATGGACGTTCACCGCCGTCACCGAGCCGGAGGCGTGGGAGACCACCGTCAGGTCGGCGCAGGCGGCCTGGGCCTGGCTGAGGGATGCCTGGGCGCTGTCCACCGACAGCTGGGCCTGGACGATCTGATCCTCCAGGGCATCGGAGTCAATGGTGTACAGGGTCTGACCTGCCGTTACGGTGTCCCCCTCCTGGAAGGTACACTCCGTCACGGTACCGCTGACAGTGGGGACGATGGTATAGTTGTCGGCATAGGTCACAGTGCCGGTATCCTCCACCCGGTACTCCACCGGGCCGGTATCAGGCTGGACGGTGCGATACTCGTCCTGGCCGGAGCCGGAGCAGCCGCTTAGCAGAAGCAGGCCCAGCACAGACAGAAGAGCCGTGCCCCGCCGCCAATACACAACTTTCATAAGAAACACCCCCGTGTGCTATTCCACGCTTTTCAGTGCGCCCAGCATATCGATCTCCCGCATTTTTCGCCCGATGATCACATTGACGCCCAGGGCGAAGATCATGGTGACCGCGCATGACAGGCCGATGGCCATGGGGGTGATGATCACCTCCAGGGGCATGGCGGTGATGGAGAGGATCAGGAACCGATCCAGGGCAATGCCCAGAGGAATGCCGCACAGGATACCGGCCCCGGCGAAAATCAGGTTTTCGCTCAGCTGCAATTTCTTGATCTCTTTTTCGTAGAAGCCCAGAACCATCAGGGTGGCCAGGCTGCGGATCTGTTCATAGAAGCTCATGATGCCTAAGTTATAGATGACGATGCAGGCCAGCCCGCCGCCAAACAGAATGAGGATGTACACCACCATGGAGGTATTGGTCATCTTCTCCACTGCGGCGGCGGTTACTGCCTCCCGGCTCTGCCAGCCGTCCACAAAGTCGTACCGGTCCAGTTCTGTTTCCAGTGCGGCGGCATCCTGGGTGGTGAGATAGGCGGTGGTGGGCGTATAGGACTTGCCCAGCTCCCGCCACAGACTGCGGCTGATATAGGCGCCGCTGACGCACCGGTTGATCTCTGCGACCCTTAACCTGTAGTAATGGTTGTCGCCGGTAAAACGGAGGGTAATGATATCGCCCTCCTCCACCCCCAGATCGTCAGCCAGCAGCTTTTCCAGCACCACCCCGTCCTCCGGCAGGGTGAGGGACCCGGTGGCGTAGGGATCATACAGGTGAAGGGAGACGGTATCCTCGGTCACCGTCAAAGTGGAGGTGGTCCGCTGATCGTCGGTATACATCCAACAGGCGGTGGTCATCTCCAGTTCTGCCCCGGTGACGCCGGGGGCGTTGGTCAACCGGCTGTACTGGGCCTCGGTGACTGAGCTGTTCAGACTGGCCATAACGTCATACTTGTTTTGATTTTTGGCCAGGGCATCGGAGTAGGCATCCATGGAGTCCTTGATGGCAAAGGCCATGAACACCAGGGCCATACAGAAGGCGATACCCACCACACAGGTGAGCATCCGCACCTTGTTGCGGAAGGTGTTGCGGATGATGTACTTGCTGTTAAAGCCCAGCCGCCGCCACAGAGGACCCACCCGTTCCAACAGAACGGTCTTGGCGTTTTTGGGGGGCTTGGGGCGCATACACTGGGCGGGACTTTCCTTTAACAGGGAGCGGGCCACCAGCCAGGCGCTGCCCAGGCAGCACAGGGCGGTAAGACCTGCCGCCTGGCCCCAGGCGGAGAAATCGTGGACAATGGTGTAGGGGGGCAGGTCGCAGCCGGTGGCAATGGTCCACACGATAAGCTGGGAGATGTATTTGCCCAGCAACGCGCCGATGGGAAACCCTACGATCACCACCAGCAGGGCATGGAGCAGATAGTAGATCAAAATCGTGTGGTCGTTATAGCCCAAAGCCTTGAAGGTGCCGATGTCCATACGGGCATTTTCAATGAGCCGGTTCATGGTGCTCACCATCATCAGCACCGCGCACAGGAAAAACAGGGTGGGGAAGAAGGTGAGGATGGGTACCAGGTTGTCTTTGCCTTCCATCAGGGAATAGGCGGGCTGGTTGTCTTTCAGCGCCAGGATGTTGACCACTTTGTTGCCCAGCGCATCATCGATGGCTTCCCGGATGGCAGAGGCGGGAATGTCATCGGCGGTGGTGATACAGATCTGGGTATATTGATTGGCTCCCATCACCCCGCTGAGGACCTCCTCGTCCACATAGGCGAAGGCGAAACGGGACAAGTCGGGGGAGGGATTGGTGGCGTTGATGTTGTAGAGGCATTCCGGGTCCTTGCCCACACCGCAGATCTGGAGCCGCAGGTGGATTCCAAGGCCGGTGAGGGTGATCTCGTACCAGTCCCCCACCTCCAGACCGTGGGCGGCTGCGTACTGGTCGCTGAGGAAGATTTCCCGGCTGTTTTGGGGCAGGGAGCCTTCCACAATATAAGGAGTATTGATGGAAAAATTGGCCACACCGTAGAGGGTGAGGGTCAGATCGCTGTCATAGCGGTCCTCGGCATCCAGCACCACCCGGGGCTGCACACCGGTAATGCCCGCAATGGACGACAGATCCCGGCAGTCCCCCTGATCCAGGCCGGCACCGGAGATCCAGTAATCGGCCACATTTTGGGTGTCGTAGTAGCCGCCCATCAGCCGGTCTACGTTATAAATGATGCCGTTGAGACCGGTATATACCACCACGGCGATCATGGTGATGATGCTTACCGAGATCAGCCGGGAGGCGGTGCGCCGAAGGTCGCGGAAAAAATTCTTCCAGATCATGCTACCACTCCAGTTCCTGTACGGGCACCGGGTTGGGGTTCTGCTCAAAGGATTCGATCTTACCGCTCTTCATGCGGATCAGTACATCGGCGGTAGGGGCCAGAGCGCCGTTGTGGGTGACCACTACCACCGTCTTTTTGCTCTGCTTGCACAGGTCGTACAGCAGGGCCAGGATGGATTTGCCTGTCACATAATCCAGGGCACCGGTGGGCTCGTCGCACAGCAGCACATCGGGATTTTTGGCCAGGGCACGGGCGATGGCGCCCCGCTGCTGCTCGCCGCCGGAGCACTGGGCGGGGAAATTCCGCCGCCGCTCGTCCAGACCCACCATACGCAGTACCTCCCGAGTGTCCAGAGGGTTGGGGCAGATCTGGCTGGCCAGTTCCACATTTTCCTCCACGGTCAGGTTGGGCATCAGGTTGTAGAACTGGAACACAAAGCCGATGCTCTCCCGGCGGTACTGGGTGAGCTGCTTCTTGTTGAACCCGGAGATCTCTTTCTCGTTGACAAAGACCTTGCCGCCGGTGGGGGAGTCCATGCCGCCCAAAATGTTGAGGACCGTGGATTTACCGGCGCCGCTGGCCCCCAGAATAATGGTGTATTTGCCCTCGGGGATGGTAAAGCTGATGTCGTCCACCGCTTTGATCACCGTTTTGCCCATGATATATTCCCGGGACACGTGCTCCAGCCGAACGCCTGCCATAGGGACGACACCTCCCTGAAATTGGTTAAAAAATACGGATATCGGTGGAATTAGAGAAATTATTTGTGCTATTATGCTATATTATAACACGGCATATTTGCTTTCTCAATCCCTGGGGGAAAGGCTGAATAAAAAATCATCTGCGGTTTCCGAAGTAACCGCAGATGATTTGGTATTATGCAAATTGATAGATGCCGTCGGCGATGGGCGCAAAGCCGGCCTGGAAGAAGGCGGCGCAGGCTTTGGCCATATAGGCCGGGTCCTGACTGCCGGCGGTCTCCACGGCAGAGTGCATGGCCAGCTGGGCCATGCCGATGTCTACCATGGGGATGCTGACGGCCTGGCTGAGCAGATTGCCCAGGGTGGAGCCGCCGGGCTCGTCGGCCCGGTTGGCAAAGATCTGCACCGGCACTCCGGCCTGCTGGCAGACGGCTTTGAACAGACCGGCGGTGAGGCCGGTGGTGGTGTACTTCTGGTTGGCGGACAGTTTGATGACCACGCCGCCGTTGGGGTAGACCTTGTTGGCGGGATCGGCCTTCTCGGTGAAGTTGGGGTGGACGGCGTGGCCATTGTCGGCGCTGAGGAGCATACTGCCGGTCAGAGCCTGCCGCACCTGCTGGTCGTCCAGCTTCAGGACATGGGCAATGCGGGAGAGCACATCGGGCAGGAAGGAGCTGAGGGCTCCCTGCCGGGTGCCGCTGCCTACCTCCTCGTTGTCAAAAAGACAGTAGACCTGACCCAGCTTGTCCTGAGGGGCGGCGGTGAGCAGGCCCTCCAGGGTGGCGTAGGCGCAGCCCAGATCGTCAATGCGGGGGGCCTGGAACAGCTCCCCGGCGGGGCCCAGCACCACTGGCTGCTGTCGGGGGCAGAGGGTGAGATCGTTAGAGAGAATGTCCTCGGGATTCACGTTCAGCTCCTGGGCCACCAGCTGGGTGAGGGAGGGGCTGCCCGCCAGGCCGTACAGGGGCTGCATATCCTTCTGGGCGTTGTAGTCATGGCCCCGGTTCACATCCCGCTGCTGATGGATGGCCAGGCTGGGGATGGTGAGCAGGTCCCGGTCCAGGTAGACCAGACGGCTCTCCACGCCCTGGGCGGTTTTGACAATGGCTCGGCCTGCCACAGTGAGGGGCCGGTCCAGCCAGGAGGCGCAGTTCATGCCGCCATAGCCCTCAGCAGACAGGCGGAGGTAGCGCTTGTCCCCCTCCAGCACGTCGCCCTTGATATAAAAGGTGGGGGAGTCGCTGTGGGCGGCGGTCATCCGCCAGCCGGTGAGAGCGGTTTTAGGCAGCCGGAAGGCGATGAGGCTGCTCTGGTTGCGGGTGGTGTAATAGCCTTTGCCCCACTCCAGGGTCCAGGACGCGCACTCCTCCAGTCGGGTAAAGCCAGCCTCCTCCAGCAGGGCGGCGGCGCTGCCCACGGCGTGGTAGGGGCTGGGACTGCGGGAAATAAAATTCATCAGTTGATGCAGGGTATCCATATTTGGTAACCTCCTGGGTGAAAGATCCAAAGATATGATAAAAAGCCGCGAACGTGGCAACGTCCGCGGCAGTGTGGTGCGGGCATGGGGACTCGAACCCCAACGCCGTGAAGCACGAGAACCTAAATCTCGCATGTCTACCAATTCCATCATGCCCGCCTGTTGTGTCCACTAGTTTAGCATCCGCGAGGGAAAATGTCAATTCCGACAGGGGGTTGCGGCAGGGACAGGAAGGCATTATAATGAAATGGCATATGCAGCCCAAAGGAGGAACCATACCATGGAAATTGCACCCCGGATTGCTGCCATACAGGATATTTCGGGCTTTGGCCGCTGCTCATTGACGGTAGTGCTGCCGGTGCTGTCCGCTATGGGCAGCCAGTGCTGCCCCCTGCTTACCGCCAGCCTCTCTGCCCATACCGCTTTCCCGCCCAGCGATAAAGCCACCTTTCTGGACCTGACCGGCCAGATGGAGGGGACCACGGCCCATTGGGCGGAGCTGGGCGTGACCTTTGACGCCATCTACAGTGGTTTCCTGGGATCGGCAGACCAGATCCGGATCATTGAGAGATTCTATCAGCAGTTCCGGGGAGAACACACCCGGGTGCTGGTGGACCCGGTGATGGGAGACCACGGCAAGCCCTACCGCACCTGTACCCCAGGCCTGTGCGCTAAAATGCGTCAGCTGGCTGACCAGGCCGACTGCATCACCCCCAACTGGACCGAGGCCGCCCTGCTGCTGGACGAGGACTACGCCAACCGTCCCACGGAGGAGACGGGCATCCGGAACTGGTTGGAGCGGCTGAGTCTGGACGGCAAACGTTCGGTGGTGCTCACCGGTGTGAGCCTGACGGAGGGACAGATTGGTGCGGGCTATTTTGACCGCATCACCGGCACCACCGGCTTTGCCATGGCCCACCAGGAGCCCGCCCATTTCCCCGGCACCGGTGACCTTTTTGCCAGCGTGCTGCTGGGCGCCCTGATGCGGGGGGACGAGCTACCCGGATCGGTGCGGCAGGCAGTGGACTTTGTACAGCGCTGCGTGGCCTGCACCCTGGAGGTGGGTACCCAGCCTCTGGAGGGGGTTCAGTTTGAGCCCCTGCTGAAAGAACTGGTGTAAACGCCGCCTAACATCAGAGAGACAAACATAAAAAAGGGACGCTGCTGATGCAGCGTCCCTTTTTTGGATTCAAGTAACTTACTTGTGGTCCACGGAATACATATGAGCAATGAGGTCCAGGACCTTGTTGGAGTAGCCGATCTCGTTGTCGTACCAGGACACGACCTTCACGAAGGTGTCGGTCAGAGCGATACCGGCGCCGGCGTCGAAGATGGAGGTACGGGTGTCGCCCAGGAAGTCGGAGGAAACAACGGCGTCCTCGGTGTAGCCCAGGATGCCCTTCAGCTCGCCCTCGGAAGCAGCCTTCATGGCGGCGCAGATCTCGTCGTACTTGGCGGGCTTGGCCAGGTTGACAGTCAGGTCAACAACGGACACGTCCAGGGTGGGAACACGCATGGACATACCGGTCAGCTTGCCGTTCAGCTCGGGGATAACCTTGCCCACGGCCTTGGCGGCGCCGGTGGAGGAGGGGATGATGTTGCCGGCAGCAGCGCGGCCACCACGCCAGTCCTTCTTGGAGGGGCCGTCGACGGTCTTCTGGGTAGCGGTGGTGGAGTGAACGGTGGTCATCAGGCCATCGGTGATGCCCCAGTTGTCATGCAGCACCTTGGCGATAGGAGCCAGGCAGTTGGTGGTGCAGGAAGCGTTGGACACGAACTTCATGTCGGAAGTGTAGGTGTTGTGGTTGACGCCCATCACGAACATGGGGGTGGAGTCCTTGGAAGGAGCGGACATAACGACCTTCTTGGCACCGGCGTCGATGTGAGCCTGGGCCTTCTCCTGGGTCAGGAACACGCCGGTGGACTCCACGACGTACTCAGCACCCACCTCGCCCCAGGGAATGTCCTTGGGGTCCATGCAGGCAAAGAACTTCACGGTCTTGCCGTTGACAATGATGGCGTCATCGGTGTACTCGATGGTGCCGTCGAACTGACCGTGCATGGTATCGTAACGGAGCATATAAGCCATGTAGTCGGGGGTCATGAAGGGATCGTTGATACCCACGAACTCGATGTCAGAGCGGTTGATGCCGGCGCGGAACACCAGACGGCCGATACGGCCAAAACCGTTAATACCCACTTTAATGCTCATAGTGAATCTCTCCTTTGTTCTAAATAGCCTCTTAATACATCTTTCTTTGGCGCGACTACATTATAGACTAATCTGCCGGGAATGAAAAGAGGAAAAATGCAAAACTTACTGGGGAAACTGTATAAATTTATATGGCGGTTATCGGTAAACGTGGCGGTTTCGATGTAATACGACCGTATTCCTTGAGATTCGACAAAATATTTGCTATACTGACTTTGACTTTACCGTGTTTTGGGAGCTGAGAGGAGGAGGGAGGCCCATGGAGCCTGTTTCCGAGGATCTGGGGCTGCTGCTGGTGGAGCAGTTCCGGGAGCAGATGAACAATCTGGCGGCGGCGGTGCAGCTGCTGACGCCGGTGGTACAGGAGAAGGGAGGGCGCCAATGTGAGCCCTACCTGGCCATCCTCCACCAGAGTATGTACCGCATGATGCGGATGCTGGGCAATCTGGAATATCTCCAGCTGCCGGAGGACGAATTGACAGTGACCCGGACCAGTCTGGACCTTGCCGGGCTGTGCCGCGGCCTTGGAGAGCAGGTGGCTTCCCTGGCGGGACAGGCGGGCCTGGAGTTCTCTTATGAGGAGGAGCGGGGCAGTCTCATCACCACCGGGGACGGCCCCCAGCTGCGGCGGATGCTGCTGGGCCTCATTTCCAATGCCTTTCGGGCGGCCGGAAAAGGGGGGCATACCGGACTGCGCCTGGCGGTGCGCCAGGACCGGGCGGTGCTTACCGTGTGGGACGACGGCCCCGGATTGCTGCCGCCGGAGGAGGAGAAAGAGCAGAAGCTGCTCCACCGGCCCGACGGCCTGGGCCTTGGCCTGCGGGTGGCCCGGCGGATCGCCGCCCTCCACGGCGGGGCTATCGTATTTGAGCAGCGGGAGGACCGGGGCTCCCGGGCGGTGGTGTCCCTGCCCATCCGGCCGCCGGAGGGAGGAACGGTCCTGCGTACCCCGCGGGCGGACTGGGACCGGTCGGGGGGATTCTCCGACCTGATGGTGGAGCTGTCCGCCGTATTGCCCTACGAGGCTTTTTTACCCGCTGACCTGGAGTAAGATACAAATGAAAAAAGAGCGCGGCGCTTGGCGCAGCGCTCTTTTTCTATTCCCAGGAAAGCGGTATGGAACTTGACGTTACCGGTCTTCCGTGGGATAATAATAAGAATCTTGTTTTTTGGTTTGGAGTGAGCGTATATGACGGATTTTCTGATCCGGCATTTTGTACGAGATTATCAGCAGGTACAGGACCCGGCGGTGCGGGAGCGCTACGGTGTACTGTCCGGCGGAGTGGGTATTTTTCTCAACCTGCTGTTGTCGCTGGGCAAGTTTTTTGCCGGCGTGGTCACCGGCTCCATCGCTGTCACTGCCGACGCCTTCAACAACCTGTCCGACGCAGGTTCCTCGGTGGTGACCCTGGTGGGCTTCAAGCTGGCGGGGCAGAAGGCTGACGACGGACACCCCTTTGGGCACGGCCGCATTGAGTATCTGGCGGGACTGCTGGTGTCTCTGCTGATTTTAATGGTGGGCGTGGAGCTGGGCAAGACCTCCATTGAGAAGATCATCCAGCCGGAGGAAGTGGCCTTTTCCATCCTGTCGGTGGGTATCCTGGTCTGCTCCATCCTGATCAAGCTGTGGATGAGTCTTTTCAACCGGAAGCTGGGCAAGCGTATCCACTCGGCGGCCATGCAGGCCACTGCCACCGACTCCCTGTCTGATGTGGTGGCCACCTCCGCCGTGCTGGCGGGCACCCTCATCGGTCACTTTGCCCATGTGAGCATCGACGGCTGGATCGGCGTGGTGGTGGCAGTCTTTATCCTGAGGGCCGGCTGGGGCGCCGCCAAGGATACCCTGAATCCCCTGCTGGGCACCGCCCCCGACCCGGAGCTGGTGAAGGCCATCCAGCAGCTGGTGCTGTCCCACGAGCAGGTGGTGGGGATGCACGATCTGGTGATCCATGACTACGGACCGGGCCGTCGGATGTGCTCCTTCCACGCCGAGGTGCCGGAGGGAGACGACATCATGGAGGCCCACGATGCCATCGATCACATCGAGCGGGAGATCCAGGAGAAATTCGGAATTGAGACCACCGCCCACATGGACCCCATTGCCACCGGAGACAGTGAGGTAGCCCGTCTGCGGGAGCAGATGAGCGAGCTGGTCCGGGAGATCGACCCAGATATGAGCATCCACGACTTCCGCCTGACCCGTGGTCCCCGACACTCCAATCTGATCTTTGATGTGGTGGTCCCCCACCGCTGCCGTCTCAGCGATGAGGAGATTCGCAGACGCATTACCGAGGCGGCAGAGCAGGTGGTGCCCGGCTGCTATGTGGTGCTCCAGCTGGATCGGTCCTATGTGGGGGCAAGATAAGGCGATTTACAAATTGTTCACCTCCACTGTGGGGAAACGTGTATAATAATGTCTGATGAATAAACCGAAAATCGGTTTATTCCCGCGGCTGTAGCCGCGTAATTCCATTGGTGCGTTGAGACGCACCAATGGAAGGTGCAAGGTTTTTGGATAACTTTGTCCAAAAAACCTTGCACCTGAACAAAGCTATTTGGCCTTGAAAGATTTGGCTTTCAAGCCTTCCGGCTCTGTTCATTACGCATTATAATAAGGTTAAGTATGGCACAGACGCCCAGGTATAAACGGACATACCGGAAGAATACCATTTGATTAGTCTGAAAAGGACGGTGTACTATGGCCAAGAAAGTCCTCATCGTGGAAGACGACACCAACATTGCTGAACTGCTCCATCTCTATCTGGAGAAGGAGGGGTTCGAAACAGCGGTAGCCGGCGACGGCGGCAAGGGTGTGGAACTGTTCCGCTCCTTCCGGCCTGACCTGGTTCTGCTGGACATCATGCTGCCCGTTATGGACGGCTGGTCGGTGCTGAAAAAGATCCGGGAGAATGACAAGACCCCCGTGATCATGCTCACCGCCAAGGGCGAGACCCAGGACAAGGTGGCGGGCCTGGAGGGGGGCGCCGACGATTACATTGTCAAGCCCTTTGAGATGAAGGAAGTGCTGGCCCGCATCCACGCGGTGATGCGCCGGTTCGGCGGTGACGAAAACGGAGGGGGAGAGAAGAAACTCTCCTTTGACAAGCTGGTCATCAACCTGGATTCCTATGAGCTGCTGGTGGACGGCAAGCGGGTGGACACGCCCCCCAAGGAGCTGGAGCTTTTGTACCATCTGGCCGCCTCCCCCAACCGGGTGTTTACCCGCAACCAGCTGCTGGATGAGGTGTGGGGCTTCGATTACTTCGGAGACTCCCGCACCGTGGACGTACACATCAAGCGCCTGCGGGAGAAGCTGGAGGGCGTCAGCAGCCAGTGGAGCCTCAAGACCGTGTGGGGCGTAGGATATAAATTCGAGGTTGTGACGGCCTCATGAGAAGCCTGTATAAGCGGCAGTTTATCCTGACAGCCGGTATGATCCTGGTGTCCTTTGCTCTGTTGGGTGTGGCGTTCTTTACCCTGTCCTATCAGTACACCATCCGTCAGACCAAAGAATCCATGGAGCGCAACGCCGATTATGTGGCCAACTTCACGTCCAAGTCCCGGGCTCTGGGGCTGGGTGTGGAGGATGACGTCTACATTACCATGATCGCCACCATCGCCCAGATCTCCGACGCCGTGGTACTCATCACGGAGGCGGATGGCGAGATGGTGGTATCCACCGACGGCGTAACGGTTCAGGGCTACAACACCCTGGGCGGACGCTATCTGCCCCGCACCGTAGTGGAGCAGGTGACCCAGTCTGGGGGATATACCGGTATGAGCACCCTGGGCGGGTTCTTCTCTGAAAAGCGCTATGTGGCCGGTACGCCCATTGTGGTGGAGACACTGGACCGCAGCAGCGGCCAGGTGGTCAAGACCATGGTGGGTGTGGCCTATGTGGCGGCGGAGGCCTCCAGCCTCACCGAACTGTGGCGGGCCTTTACCACCATCTTCTTCTTTACCGCGGTGGTGGTGCTGTGCATTGCCTTCCTGACCAGCTCTGTGACCTCTCTCAAGCAGACCAAACCGTTGAAGGAGATCGCCGAGATCGCCAGAAAGTTTGGCCACGGCGAGTATGAGCTGCGGGTCAAGGGCTATGAGGACCGGCGGGACGAGGTGGGAGAGCTGGCCGAGGCCTTTAATGCCATGGCCGACTCCATCTCCAAGAGTGAGGAGCGGCGGTCCGAGTTTGTGGCCAACATCTCCCATGAGTTAAAGACTCCCATGACTACCATCGCCGGCTTTTCCGACGGCATTCTGGATGGCACCATCCCGCCGGAGCGGGAGCGGGCTGCCCTCCAGACCATCTCCTCCGAGACCCGGCGGCTGTCCCGGCTGGTGCGGCGGATGCTGGACCTGTCCCGGCTCCAGTCGGCGGAAAATGTCACTGCCCAGGAGCAGTTTGACGTCTCCGAGATCATGCTGCGGGTGCTGGTGAGCCTGGAGACCAAGATCAATGCCCGGCATCTGGATGTGGACACCCAGCTGCCCGACGGGGCGGTGATGGTGTGGGGCGATCCGGACGCCATCACTCAGGTGTGCTATAACCTGCTGGATAACGCCATCAAGTTCTCCAATGAAGGGAGCACCATGGGCATCTCCATCACCACCAAAGGCGGAAAGGCCCATGTGGCGGTACGCAACACCGGGCAGACCATCCCGCCGGATGAGTTGGCCATGATTTTCGACCGGTTCCACAAGAGTGACAAATCCCGCAGTGTGGACCGGGAAGGCGTGGGCCTGGGCTTGTATATCGTCAAGACCATTCTGAACAACCACAAGGAAAATATTACAGTGACCAGCCAGGACGGTGTGACCGAGTTCAACTTTACGTTGACCCTGGCATAAGGACAGGAGGGAGCCATGCACGGCTACTATTACGACCAGAACCGGGTCTATCCGCCGGAGGACCAGGGCCGCCGGCGGCGTCCGGGCCGGAGAGGGCCGGGGAAGGCTGTGGTGCTCTTCTGCTGCGTCCTGGCTCTGCTGATGGTCGCGGCGGTAGTGCTGCGCTGGGTGGGTGATTCCCTGTCCCCCCGGGAGGATTTATTCCACTCTGGTGATAAATCCCCCGAAAACACCCCCTATGACTGGGGCGATACCTGGGATTGGGAGGACGAGGAGGCCGGAGAGACCACCGTGGAGCGGGCCCCCTTGGGGGACGATGTGACCCTGACGCTGACGCCCCAGCCTCAGACAGAGGCCCATACGCTCCAGACCATCTACCAGGAAAACATCCAGTCCATCGTGTCCATCTGGGGCGACGCGGGGACGTCCTACTCCTTCGGCACCGGTGTGGTGCTGTCCGCCGACGGCTATATCATTACCAATACCCATGTCATTGAGGGCTGCAGTTCCGTGGAGGTGGTTCTCCAGGATGACAGCAGCTATGAGGCTCTGCTGGTGGGGATGGATGTGCCCACCGATCTGGCCGTGCTCAAGATCGACGCGCAGAACCTGCATCCCGCTGTGTTCGGCAATTCCGACGAGCTGCAGGTGGGGGATACGGTGGTTGCCATCGGCAATCCCCTGGGCCAGGAGCTGCGGGGCACCATGACCGACGGCATCATCTCCGCCATCAACCGGGATGTGGATGTGGACGGGTACAGTATGGTGCTCATCCAGACCACCGCCGCCCTCAACTCGGGCAATTCGGGAGGCGCCCTCATCAATGAATACGGCCAGGTGGTGGGGATCACCAATATGAAGATGTCCGCCTATGACGATACGGTGGAGGGTCTGGGCTTTGCCATCCCCACCACTACCGTCAAGACGGTGGTGGACGATCTGATCCGCCAGGGCTACGTCAGCGGGGAGCCTTCCATCGGTATCACCTGCTACACAGTTACCGAAGAGATGGCGGAGGAATATGACCTGCCGCTGGGGGTCTATGTGAAAAGTGTACAGCAGGACTCCGACGCCAAAAAGCAGGGTGTTTTTCCCGGCGACGTGATCGTGGAGGCCAATGGACAGAGCATCACCACCATTGAGGAGCTGCTGGCATTGAAGGAAGGCATGGAAGCGGGCGATGTGATCCACTTCCGCCTGTGGCGGAGCGGCGGATACCTGGAGCGGGATGTGACCCTGATGGAACAGTATGTTCCCTGAACAAAGACAGAAAAAACGGGCGTCTCCGTTAGGAGACGCCCAATATTGCACAGAAGAATGGATTGAATGGTGACGTGGATCGCACTTGTCCTTCCTGTGAGCTGTGAATACAATATACTATAAATTACCAAAAATGTCAAACAAAAGATTTGACGAAAGGGGTCGGAAAGAAGATGATGATTGTCAACGGGGTGGTCCACCCCATGGATGGACCGGTGATCCAGCGGGGTTATGTGGCCTTTGAGGATGGAAAGATCACGGCGGTGGGACCCATGGAGGAGCTGACCGCCGTCGCAGAGGGGGCGATGGATGCCCGGGGAGGGCACATCCTGCCCGGCTTTATTGACGCCCACTGCCACCTGGGCCTGTTTGGAGACTCCCTGGGGTTTGAAGCGGACGACGGCAACGAGTCCACCGACCCCTGCACCCCCCAACTGCGGGCCATCGACGGGGTGAATCCTCTGGACCGGTGCTTTCAGGAGGCACGGGAGGGGGGCGTCACCACGGTGCTCACCGGCCCCGGTTCCGCCAACCCCATCGCTGGGCAGTTCCTGGCTCTGAAAACCGACGGCCGTTGGGTGGATGAGATGGTGGTGAAAGCCCCGGCGGCTATGAAATTTGCTCTGGGGGAGAACCCGAAGTCGGTATACAACGACCGGAAGGAGACCCCGGTAACCCGCATGGCCACAGCCGCCCTGATTCGGGAGGAGCTGTCCAAGGCCATGGAATATCAGGACAAGCAGGACAAAGCCTCGGAGGACCCGGATACCGATATGCCTGACTATGACGCCAAGCTGGAGGCTCTGCTGCCGGTGCTGAAGGGGGAGGTGCCCGCCCACTTCCACGCCCACCGTGCGGATGATATCGCCACGGCGGTACGGCTCAGCCGGGAGTTCGGCCTGAAGTACGTCATTGTCCACGGTACCGAGGGCTACAAGATCTCCGACCTGCTGGCCGCTGAGGGGGCTGCGGTGATTACCGGCCCCTGCCTCACCGACCGCTCCAAGCCGGAACTGGTAGGCCAGACCCTGGCCAACCCGGCCCTGCTGGCCAAAGCTGGGGTACGGGTGGCCATCTGTACCGACCACCCGGAGACCCCCATCCAGTACCTGCCCCTGTGCGCCGCCATGGCGGTGCGGGGCGGCATGGAGGAGGAGGAGGCCCTGGCGGCCATCACCCGCAACCCGGCTGAAATTGCCGGCATCGGCCATCGGGTGGGTACCCTGACCCCCGGCAAGGACGCCGATATTGTGGTCACTCAGGGCCATCCCTTTGACTGGAACGGTAAGGTCCAGGCCGTGTTCCTGGAGGGAAAACAGGTTAAATAAGCAGCAAAAAGGCGCGCCTTACGGCGCGCCTTTTTTGCGGAAATCGTCAGGGCTCCAGCTTGTCCACCCGGCGCTGGTGGCGGCCGCCCTCAAACTCAGTATTGAGGAAGGCATCCAAAATCTTGTCGGCCATGTTGTTGCCAATAAGACCGCCGCCCATAGCCAGCATATTGGCGTTGTTGTGCCGGCGGGTCATCTCGGCGGACAGAGGCTCGCTGCACAGGGCGCAGCGAATGCCCTTCACCTTGTTGGCGGCGATGGAGATGCCGATACCGGTGGTGCAGATGACGATGCCCCGGTCACATTCGCCGGAGGCCACCGCCTCAGCCGCCGCCCGGCCGAAGTCGGGATAGTCGCAGCTGTCGGATGTGTAGCAGCCGTAATCCTTGTAGGCCAGCTGGTGCTGGTCCAGATAGTCCATGACGTGGCGCTTGAGGGCCAGTCCTCCGTGGTCAGAACCCAGTGCGATCATAATAACATCCTCCTTACAGTGTGTGGAACACAGGTTTGCGCTTCTCGTAGGTGGCTAGATAACGGAACCCTGCTTCTTCCAGCAGCTGGCAGGCCTGCTCACAGCCCTTGCCCACCCCGTCAGTGGTGTGTGCGTCAGAGCCGATGGTGACAATCTCGCCGCCGCAGGCCTTGAACTGCTTGAGCACCGGCAGCCACTCCTTCAGAGTGCGGCCCCGCCAGGTGTTGATCTCAATGCCCCGGCCCCGTTCCGCCGCCGCACGGAAGATACTGTCCAGCACATCGTGGTAGCGGTCCAGGGAGATGGGGTGATCCATGTAGCGCAGGGGGTAGATGATGTGGCTGAGCACGTCGTAGAAATCGGTGACTGCCAGCTTTGCCATGGAAGAGAAGTAGTCATCCAGGGCGGCGTAGCAGGCAGCGGGATCGGGGTAGTCCACATAGTAGAAATCGGTGCCACCCTTTTCAGGGCAGAGATTATGGATGGAACCCAGTACGAAATCCAACTCGGGACGGTCCAGAATGGCGCGGCTGACTTCCGGATTCAAGTGGGCCATGCCGAACTCCAGGCCCAGGCGGATGGTCAGCTTACCGGCGTAACGGGGAGCTACGGCGGCGTATTGCTCCAGAGCGGGGGGCCAGTCGTAGTGGTCTACCGGCTCTCCGTAGAGCTCCAGCAGGTCGCAGTGATCAGTGATACACAGCTCATTCAGTCCCGCAGCCACAGCGGCATCGGCCATATCGGCCAGGGGAACGCTGCCGTCGGGGGAGAGAATGGTGTGGGTGTGATAGTCGGTGAGAAACATGGTAACCTCCTCAAAATGGCCAGGCGGGGAACCACTTCAGAATGCAGGTTCCGTACCAGCTGGGATAGGTAATACCCACCAGCACCGGATAGAACAGGGCATACAGGGCCGCAGCTCCGCCGGTGACGGCATACATGGCCGGCTTCCAGGGGACCATCTCTTCCTTTTTGGACAGGGTGTAGAACACATAGCACAGGGCCAGGATGAGGAAGAGCACCGAGGGGAAGTAGTGGTAGGCGAAGGTAATACGGCCGATGAAGAACCAGGGCACCAGCTGGGCCAGATAGCCGATGAGAATAAACAATGCAATGGGAGAGGATTGCCGGAAGGTGCGGCTGACAAACCAGCCCAGGACCAGATAGAGGGCCAGCAGGGCCACGATGAGCACCAGGCAGAGCAGTCGGGTCTGGGTATCGGTCTCCGGGTCAAAAACGCCGGTGACCCAGGCAGCGGAGGCTGCTCCGCCCAGTCCGGAGAGACCAAAGAAGGTCAGCTTGGCCCACAGGGGGCGGAAAGCCTGGGCGGCGCACACCAGCATGGCCACCAGGCTGCCCCAACAGACCACAGGATTGAGGAAGGCGGCAAAGCGGGTAGTGACTCCGGCCACGGAGTTGTCCATGTAGTACAGGATGGGCCGGGCGTTGACCAGCCACTCGTACCACCGGGAGGAGTAGGGGTGGGAGGAGGTGACGCCGTTGTGGTAGGAGAGCATATATTTCTGGTTCTCCCACATCTCGCTGAGCAGGTTCCCCAGGGACAGGTCCCCGGAGGCCGCGGCGTAGGGCAGGTAGGACAGAACATAGATGATGGCGGGAATGACCGCAAAGACCAACACCGAGAAGGCCAGAATCTTTACCGTCCAGCCTGCCCGCTGGTGGCGCTCTTCCTCCGGCCAGCGGCGCAGCTTGACCACCAGACCGATAAAGTAGAGGGCCACCAGTCCGGTGCAGCCGTAGATCACCGTCCACTTGGAGGCCGCGCCGATGCCCCAGAACAGCCCCGACAGGAAGAGGGGCAGGGCGCACTGCTTGAAAGAGGCACCGTCAGGCAGGGTCAGATACCGGTACATAAAGTAGTACATCAAAAGGATGAAGAAAAAAGCGTAGGTATCGATGGTAGCCAGCCTGGTCTGAGTCAGGTGCATGAAGTCCACTGCCAGCAAAATGGTGCCGCAGGTGGCGATAGAGGTGCGGCCGAAGAGGTTTTTCAAAAACAGATAGAGCAGAGGAAGCATGGCTACCCCGAAGAGGGTACCCATAAACCGCCAACCGAAGGGGGTCATGCCGAACAGGGCGATGCCCACGCTCATAATAAGCTTGCCCAGGGGTGGGTGGGAAATCTCATAGGGTTCCACACCCCGCAGATGCTCATAGGCGGTGCGGGGATGATAGATCTCATCAAAGTAGGCGGAGTTCTCAAAGGAGATGGTCTCCGGCACCGTGTCCGCCTCGTCAAAAAGGGGGTTGGTGCTGTCGCTGAGCCAGATGCGGTCGCCGTTTTCGTCAAACAGGGCCAGCTCGTTCAGCTCCAGCAGGCCCTTGTTGGCCTGACCGGTAATCCGGATATAGCGGATATACTGGGGGTTGTCAAAGGTGATTTCGTTCCACTTGAACAGCTGGTTGTAGTTCTGGGTCATGGCATAGCTGGCGCCGTAGCCGGTGCCGTCAGCCCAGTAGTACCCGGTGACTTTCTCTGAGTCGTCGGGGTCGTCCTTCCGCTGCCACAGGGACAGCCAGTTTACTCCGTCGGCGGAGATCTCCACCTGATACTTGCCGGTACCCAGGCCGCAGAAATACCACAGCTTGGAGGCCAGGTATTCCTCCGAAAATGCGAAGGTGGCGGATTTTTCATCGCCGAAGTCCCAGGGGTTTTGAGGGGCGGTGGTGGAGCCCAGGTTAAAGAAGGCGGTGACGGCATAGGCAATGGTGATCAGTACCATGGGGATGGCGTCCTTTTTCACCAGGGGATGCCGCCGGCCTGCAAAGGTAAAGGGCCTCTTTTCCGGGAGCGGGGCCAGTTGCTGGGCCAGGGGGGCCCGCATGGTCTGGGCATACCACAGGAAGAAGCCCAGCAGCGCCGCAATGGTCAGGATGGGGAAGAGATAGACGATGTATCGAATGGGTCCCATAGGAGCACCTCACAGATAAAATAAGAGGACGAGTATGGTATACTCGTCCTCTTATTTTATTTCTTCTTCTTGCGTTTGTCAAAGAAAGATTTCACGCCGTCCGCCGGACTGGGTGGAATCTCGCCCATGGCTTCGCCATAGGCACGCAACGCCTCCTTCTGCTCACGGGTCAGATCGGTGGGGACCTGCACATTGACAGTGACGTACTGATCGCCCCGGCCCCGTCCGTTGACGGAGGGAATGCCCTTGCCCCGCAGGCGGAAAGTGGTGCCGGGCTGGGTACCGGCGGGCAGGTTCCACTTCACCTTGCCATCGATGGTGGGGATCTCCAGCTCGGCGCCCAGAGTGGCCTGAAGGAAGGTGACCGGGTGCTCCAGGAATACCGATGTACCGTCCCGCTTGAAGAACTCGTGGGGACGGACGGTGACGCTGATGAGCAGGTCGCCGGCGGGACCGCCGTTGCGGCCCGCACCGCCCTGGCCCCGGAGGGAGACGGCCTGGCCGTTGTCGATACCGGCAGGGATGCTGACGGTGATCTTGCGCTGCTTACGCACATTGCCGGTGCCGCCGCAATCCTTACAGGGCTGGTGGATGATCTTGCCCTTGCCGCCGCACTTGGGGCAGGTGGTGGTGGTGGCGAAGGTAAAGGCGCCGCCGCCCCGCTGGATGCGGATGGTGCCGCTGCCGTGGCAGTCGGGACAGACCTCCGCCGTGGTGCCGGGGGCGCAGCCGGTGCCCTTGCAGGAATCACAGCTCTCGGTGCGGTTAAGGGTGATCTCCTTCTCGCAGCCGAAGGCGGCCTCTTCAAAGCTGATGGTTACCGAGGCCCGCAGGGTCTCGCCCTTCATGGGCCCGTTGCTCCGGCGGCTTCCACCGCCGCCAAAGCCGCCGCCGAAGAAGGAACCGAAAATGTCGCCCAGGTCGATATCGCCCATATCGAAGCCGCCGAACCCGCCGCCGCCAAATCCGCCGGCGCCGAAGTTGGGATCCACGCCGGCGTGGCCAAACTGGTCGTACTTGGCCCGCTTCTCCTTGTCGGAGAGGACCTCATAGGCCTCATTGACCTCCTTGAACTTGGCCTCGGCGTCCTTGTCGCCGGGGTTCAGGTCGGGGTGGTATTTCTTGGCCAGCTTGCGGTAGGCCTTTTTCAGCTCGTCCTCGCTGGCGGTTTTGGCTACGCCCAGGACTTCGTAATAATCTCGTTTCTGTTCAGGCATTGGTGTTCACCTCTGTTTCAGAGTGGAGCGTGGAAAGTGAAGTGTAAAAGCAGCTCTCCACGATCCACCGTTTGGGAGAAAACGGAACGCCACACAGGCGGGGGACAAGCCCCCGCCCGCGGTGTTTTCCTGTTTAATTACTTCTGATCGTCGTCCACGACCTGATAGTCGGCGTCCACCACGTTGGGGTCGGTGTTGGTGCCGCCGGCCTGGCCGCCGAAGTTGGCGCCGCCCATGTCGGGGCCGGCCTGACCGCCCTGGGGATTGGCCTGCTGATACATCTTCTCAGCGATGGGGTAGAAGGCCTTGGAAGCTTCCTCGGTGGCAGCCTTGATGGCCTCGATGTCGGTGCCCTTCATGGCGTCCTTCAGCTTGTTCAGGGCGGCCTCCACGGTGGCCTTGTCGCCCGCGTCGATCTTGTCCTTGGCATCCTCCAGAGCCTTCTCGGTCTGGTAGATCACCTGGTCGGCCTGGTTGCGCACATCAACCTCTTCCTTGCGCTTGGCATCCTCGGCGGCAAACTGCTCGGCCTCCTTGACTGCCTTGTCGATGTCCTCCTTGGACATATTGGTGGAGGAGGTGATGGTGATGTGCTGCTCCTTGCCGGTGCCCAGATCCTTGGCGGACACGTTCACGATGCCGTTGGCGTCGATGTCGAAGGTAACCTCGATCTGAGGCACGCCGCGGCGGGCGGGAGCAATACCGTCCAGGTTGAAGCGGCCCAG
The DNA here is from genome assembly GCF_002159225.1 of Flavonifractor sp. An91. Taxonomy (NCBI): domain Bacteria; kingdom Bacillati; phylum Bacillota; class Clostridia; order Eubacteriales; family Oscillospiraceae; genus Flavonifractor; species Flavonifractor sp. An91. The sequence continues at coordinate 43,340 of NZ_NFHA01000015.1, forward strand.
GGTCTTGTTGTACTGAGCCATCTCACGCTCGCCCTGCAGCACGTGGACCTCAACGGAGGTCTGGTTGTCGGCGGCAGTGGTGAACACCTGGCTCTTCTTGGCGGGGATGGTGGTGTTGCGCTCGATGAGCTTGGTCATGACGCCGCCCATGGTCTCAATGCCCAGGGACAGAGGAGTCACGTCCAGCAGCAGCAGGCCCTTCACGTCGCCCACCAGCACGCCGCCCTGGAGGGCAGCGCCGATAGCCACGCACTCGTCGGGGTTAATGCCCTTGAAGCCTTCCTTGCCGGTCAGCTTCTTGACCATGTCCTGCACGGCGGGGATACGGCTGGAGCCGCCCACCAGCAGCACCTTGGAGATGTCGCCGGAGCTCAGGCCGGCGTCGCTCATGGCCTGACGCACGGGGCCGGCAGTGGCCTCAACCAGGTGAGCGGTCAGCTGATCAAACTTGGCCCGGGTCAGAGTCAGATCCAGGTGCTTGGGGCCGGTGGCGTCAGCGGTGATATAGGGCAGGTTGATGTTGGTGGAGGTGACGCCGGACAGCTCGATCTTGGCCTTCTCGGCAGCCTCCTTCAGGCGCTGCATGGCGACCTTATCGCCGGTCAGGTCGATACCGGAGTCCTTCTTGAACTCAGCGGCCATCCAGTCCATGACGGCCTTATCGAAGTCATCGCCGCCCAGACGGTTGTTACCGGCGGTAGCCAGCACCTCGATGACGCCGTCGCCGACCTCCAGCACGGACACATCGAAGGTGCCGCCGCCCAGGTCGTAGACCATGATCTTCTGATCGGTCTCCTTATCCACGCCGTAGGCCAGAGCGGCGGCAGTGGGCTCGTTGATGATACGCTTCACGTCCAGACCGGCGATGCGGCCGGCGTCCTTGGTGGCCTGACGCTGGGCGTCGGTGAAGTAAGCGGGTACGGTGATGACAGCCTCGGTGACAGGCTGGCCCAGATAAGCCTCGGCGTCCGCCTTCAGCTTCTGCAGGATCATGGCGGAGATCTCCTGGGGAGTGTAGGCCTTGCCGTCGATGTTCACCTTGTAGTTGGAGCCCATCTCACGCTTGATGGAAGAGATGGTGCGGTCGGGGTTGGTGATAGCCTGGCGCTTGGCCACCTGGCCCACCATACGCTCGCCGTCCTTGGAGAAGGCCACGACAGAGGGGGTGGTGCGGTTGCCTTCGGCGTTGGCGATGACGACGGCCTCGCCGCCCTCCATAACAGCAACACAAGAGTTGGTCGTACCGAGGTCGATACCGATAATCTTAGACATAATCAATTCCTCCAATATATCGTAAATTGTTTTTTAACTTTGGAATGTCAGCGCACATTGTGTGCCTGAACAGTCAGTTGGCAACCTTGACCATGGCGAAGCGGATCACTTTGTCTCCGCTGCGGAAGCCGGACTGGAATACCTCGACAATGGTGTTCTCACCGGCGTTCTCATCCTCCACGTGCATCACTGCGTTGTGGAGGTTGGGGTCAAAGGTCTGACCCAGGGCGGGGATCTCTTCGATGCCCAGCTTGGAGAGGACCTCCTTCAGCTGGGTCATGGTCATCTCCACGCCCTTCTTATAGGCCTCATCGGCGGTCTCCTGCTTGAGGGCCCGCTCCAGGTTATCGTACACCGGCAGGAAGGCGGCGGCGGTCTCCGCCTTGGAATCGGCCCAGGCCGACTCCTTTTCCTTCTGGCTGCGGCGGCGGTAGTTGTCGTACTCGGCGGCCAGGCGAAGGAACTTGTCCTCCTGGTCGGTGAGGTTCTGCTTCAGAGCCTCCAGCTCCTCCAGCAGGGGATTGGGGGCTTCCTCCGCAGCCTCGGGGGCGGCGGCCTGTGCAGTCTGCTCCTCAGGGGTGACCTCTTCGGGCTGTTTCTCTTTCTTACTCATGGGATGCACTCATCTCCTATTTATGATCGTCGCTGCCGCCCGGCAGCTCGCCCTGCCCGAACAGCCGGGTCAGTCCCTCGGCCAGATAGGAAAGGCGGGCGGTGATTTTGGCATAATCCATACGGGTGGGTCCCACCACACCGATGACACCCCGCATTCCGTCGCCAATATCGTAGCTGGCCACCACCACGCTGGTATCCTTCAATGCGTCGGCCACATTTTCCGGGCCGATGAGGATCTTCATGGCGGCGTCCTTGGGAACGGGGAAGCGGGCGGGATCGGCGTCCTCGGAGAGGTAGCTCAGCAGAGGCTGGGCCCGCTCCAAAGAGCGGTACTCAGGCAGCTCCAGCAGATGGGCGATGCCCGAGGTGTGGACGGTGCGCTGCTCCAGGCTCTCCAGCACTTCCATCGCGAAGGAGACAACCAGGGAGATGAGCCCATAGGCCTCTCCGGCGGCGTGCTGGGCCACCCGCATCAGCTCCGGCGTGATCTCATCCAGAGGCAGGCCGGTAAAGGTGGCGTTGAGCAGGGTGTTGAGCATCTGCAGCTGAGCCTCCGTCAAATCGGAGGGCAGCCGGATCAGCCGGTTGCGCACCACATTGGTGTCGGTCATTACCACGATGATAAAGGCGTTGTGCTCCACCATCAGAAGGTCAAACCGGCGGATCGTCACCCGGCTCATGCCGGAGGACAGAGCAAAGGCGGGGTAGTTGGTCAACTGAGACACCACCCGGCCGGCCTGGTCCAGCACCCGGTCCAGCTCCTGCATCTTCATCCGCAGGGCCTGGTTGATGCGCTCGGTCTCCTGAAGGGAGAGCTTGTGCTCCTCCATCAGTTCGTTGACGTAGAACCGGTAGCCCTTGGGAGAGGGGATGCGTCCGGCGGAGGTATGGGGCTTTTCCAGCAGTCCCAGAGATTCCAGATCCGCCATCTCGTTTCGGATGGTGGCGGAAGAGATCTCCATGCCGATGGAAGAGGCAATGGCCTTGGAACCCACCGGCTCCGCCGACTGGATGTAACTTTCGATGATGGCGCGCAGGATTCGTTTTTTGCGTTCGGTTAAATCCATAGCGGCCACCTCACTTTTGATTTAGCACTCATACTATCTGAGTGCTAAAGATAATGTAGCACCGTCCGCCGGAAAAGTCAATAGGCAGGGTTGTAAATTAAATGTGAACGAAGAAAAGATAGCAGACAGCCCTTCAGAATGCGAATCAGAGCGGTTGACGCGGCGGCGGTTCAATGGTATTCTATCCAATAAGGAACAATATTTGCAAACAGGAGGGGTGTCTCTGTGGACGGAACGGTGCCCGTGGAGATCATTGACTACGAGGAGCGCTACAAACAGGATCTGGAGGACATCTCTCTGCCCTGGCTGCTGGAGTATGACCTGCTGGAGCCGGTAGACCTGGAGATGCTGGCCGATCCGCACCGCTTTATCGCCGGGGGCGGCCGTGTGCTGCTGGCCCGCTGTGGCCGGGAGATTGTGGGCATGGTCATGCTGGAGCTTCAGGGCGACGGTGTGTGCGAGGCACTGAAGTTCGGCGTCAAAGAGGAGTACCGGGAGCGGGGCATTGGCACCGCCCTGATGGAGGCGGTGATCCAGGCCGCCCGGGACGCGGGACAAAAGACCATCGTGATCACCTCCAACCACAAGCTGAAGGCTGCCCTGCGGATCTATGAGAAGCTGGGATTTGAATACGTCACGTATTCTGACAAGTGGTTTCAACTGTCCGATATTAGAATGGAACGGGAATTATAAGAAAAGGACGCGCCGCAGGCGCGTCCTTTTTGATTCAGTCGGCAAATTCATACACCGCTCCGGCGGTGAGGTGGTGAAGCCTGTCGCCCAGTTCCTCCTCCAGCAGGGCGTAGGCGGGATCTCCGGTGCAGTGGCCGGTATAGATGTCCTGTACCTTTAAATCATCCCGCAGGGCGGCGGCGATGGATCGTACCTTCTCCGGGGTAGGGCACAGGGTGGTAACACCCTCCTTGCCCATCAGGTGGAAGCCGCCCAATACCGCACGGATGGGGGTGCCGGGGAACTGTTCGGAGAGCTGGGTGAGAATCTTCACCACTCCAGCGTGGCAGCAGGAGTTGAGGACCACCAGACCTTCGGAGGTCTCAGCCACCAGGGACTGCTCATGCTTCACCCGGTCGGGGATCAGGTGGAGGCCCTCCGCCAGATCCCGGGGGCCCTCCGCCAGGTCAAAGCGCTTCTCGTGCCGGCAGAACATCCCCATGTTGACGCCGATGTACTCCTTTTCCGCCCAGATCTCCGGGTCGGTGATCCGGGGCCGGGCGTAGACGGAGGCGGAGGGATTGACGGCAAAGAAAGCGTTGAAGCCGTCGGCGTGGTCATAGTGCCCGTGGGACAGAGCGGCCTTGCCCACTTTGGACAGATCCACCCCCAGCTTGGCGGCGTTGTACACCACTGCGCCGCACTCTCCGGCATCCAGCAGGTAGCGGCCGCCCCGGTATTCCACATAAAAGGACAGGCCATGCTCGGGAATCAGTCCATCCTGGGCGGAGTTTTCCATCAGAACGGTGATCTTCATTGGGAGACCTCCTCTTTCTTCACATATTGGGTCACGTCATTGATCCAGGCCTTGGAGCGGAACCGGGGCACACCCACAATAAATTTGGTGATCTGCTCCATGATAACGCCCACATACACCCAGAAGATACCCCACTTCAGTACCAGGCCGAAGAGGGCGGACAGGGGAAGGGCCACCAACCACAGGGGAAACACGTCGATGAGGGAGGCCGCCCGCACGTCGCCGCCGCCCCGGAGCACGCCCACGGTGTTTACCGAGTTGAAGGCCCGCAGGGGAAGACAGACGCCGATCATGGTGAGCATCATGGTGGCGATCTCTCCCGCCATGGGGGACAGATGGAAGAAGGGATAGACCAGGGTGGGGAAGAAGGTATGGGTGAAGGTGACCAGCAGCCCGCCGATCACCAGGCCGCAGATCATGGCCAGAGTGTTCAAAGTGGCCCCGATCTCATAGAGGTGTTCCCGGCGCCCGGCGCCGATCTCACGGCCGATAATGATGGCGGTGGTGCCGCCCACGGCGAAAATAGCCACGGTGCACAGATCCTCCAGATTGCCCGCCAGAGCCCGGGCTGCCAGGATCTCGGTGGAGTTTTCCATATGGCCCATGACCACCTTGTGCATGGAGGTGCCCAGGCCCCACAGGGTCTCGTTGAGGACCACCGGGCCGGAATAGCGGAAAAACTTCTGGATCAGGGGGCGTCCTGGCCGGAACATGAGGGTGGGCTTGAGCTGGAACCGCTTGTTGGTGAGGGCGTAGGTCATGGTGATGCCGAACTCCAGGATGCGGGAGAGCAGGGTGGCGAAGGCCGCGCCCTCCACCCCCAGAGCGGGGGCCCCCAGGTTGCCGAAGATGAACACCCAGTTCAGGAAAGTGTTGGTGGCCATGGAGGTGGCAAAGACGATCATGCCCAGTTTGGGGTTCTCCATGGAGCGGTGGGCGCCCACATACACACCGGTGAGGCTGTTAAAGAGGTAGGAAGGGCCTACGATGCGGGCGTAGCTGGCAGCCAGAGGGATCAGCTCTTCATTATCGGTGAGCAGGCCCATAAGCTGGGTGGGGAAAAAGCACATGATGATGGCGAACAGAGCGGCGATGGCGCCCGCCACATAGCAGCCGGTGCCGATGACCCGGTTGATGGTATCGGTGTCCTTCTTGCCCCAGAACTGGCTGATGAGCACCGAGGAGCCGCTTTGCAGTCCAAAAATCACCAGCTGAATGACAAACACCGGCAGATTGGCCTGGGCCACAGCGGCCAGAGGGGCCTCTCCCAGGCTGCCTACCATAAACGTATCCACCAAACCCAGCAGGGTGGTGCACAGATTTTGCAGCAGGATGGGCAGGGCCAGTGATACCACATTGCGGTAAAAAGCCCGTCCCCGGTTCATGTAGGAAAACAAATCCTCACCTCATTGCGATCCGAGTCTGTGTGATCTCCGTGAGGGCGGCGGCCAGAGCGTCGGCATCCTCACAGGTGCTGTCGGGGGAGAAGGAGATGCGCAGTACACCCATCAGGGTGCGTTTGGGCAGGCCCAGAGCGGCAAAGACGTGGCTGGGCTTGCCCTTGTGGCAGGCCGAGCCGGAGGAGACGTAGATCCCCCGGTCGGACAGATCCCGCACCAGCATTTCGCTGGGATAGCCAGGCAGAGAAATGGCACAGATGTGGGGAGCGTCGCCGGGGCTGACCACCTCCAGGCCGGGAACAGAGGAGAGAACCTCCAGGGCGTGGGCCTTTACAGCTGCGATGCGAGCGGGCGCGTCGGTGTCCCAGGCCTCACAGGCAGCGGCCAGGGCGGCCAGCTGAGCAGTAGGCTCGGTGCCGGAACGCAGGCCGTTTTCCTGTCCGCCTCCCAGCAGCAGGGGCTTCAGGTCCAGACCCTTGCGGATGTACTGGGCGCCGATACCCTTGGGCGCCCGGATCTTGTGGCCGCTGATGGTGAGCAGATCCACCCCCAGCTCTTTGGGGGTGAAGGGGACCTTTAAAAAGGCCTGCACCGCGTCGCAGTGGAGCAGGGCGGGGCAGTGGGCGGCCTTGATGGCCTGAGCGGCCTCCGCCACTGGCAAGAGAGTACCCAGCTCATTGTTTACCAGCATCATGGACACCAGTACCGTGTCGGGCCGCAGGGTGGCCTTCAGATCGTCGATGGAGACGTGGCCGGACTTGTCCGGCTTTAAGTAGGTGACCTCATAGCCCTGGGCGGCCAGAGCACGGATGGGCTCCAGCACGGCGGAGTGCTCGATGGCGGTGGTGATGATATGTTTCCCGCTCCGCTTCCCATGCTCCACGGCGGCCCGGATGGCCCAGTTGTCTCCCTCGGTACCGCAGGAGGTAAAGGTCAACTCCTCCGGCAGGCAGCCCAGCCTGCCTGCCACCACGGCACGGTACTCCTTTACTTTGGCGGCGGCGGCCTGGCCGATGGCATAGCCGGAGGAGGGGTTGCCGTAGCCCTCCGTCATGGCCTCATAGGCCGCTTTGGCCGCCTGGGGACAAACCGGCGTGGTGGCGGCGTTATCGAGATAGATGGACATGAACAGTCACCTCAGACAAAAAAAGTGCGGTTTCGCAATTCTTCATTGTAGCCTTATACAGAAGGAAAGTCAAGGCGGCAGAATTGTGGAAAACAGACGTGACAGTTTATCCCATAGCGCTTGACAAGCGGAAGAGAGGATAATATACTGTGACCTGCTAGGAAATAATTTTTGACAATAAGAAAGGAAGGAACCACCATGAGCGCCATCAAGCTGCGTGAAAATCTCTGGTCTGTGGGCGTCCTCAACCCGGCCCTGCGGGTCTTTGACATCGTAATGGAATCCAAATATGGTACCTCCTACAATGCCTACCTGCTGACGGGAGAGAAGAACGTCCTGATTGAGACGGTACATACCGACTATTTTGATGAATATCTGGACAACATCCGCCAGGTCATTCCTGTGGAGGATGTGGATTACCTGATTATGAACCACAACGAGCCCGACCACTCTGGCAGCGTGGCCAAGCTGATGGCGGTCTGCCCCAAGCTGGAGATCATCGCCACCAAGGCGGGCAAGAAGCACCTGCAGGACATCACCAACCTGGACCTGCCCTGCCGCACCGTGGCCGCCGGCGATACTCTGGATCTGGGCGACCGGGTGCTGGAGTTCATCCCCTCCCCCATGCTCCACTGGGCCGACTCCATGTTTACCTGGGACAAGGAGGGCAAGACCCTCTTCACCTGCGACTTCCTGGGCGCTCATTTCTGCGAGCCCACCATGCTGGACAAGAACATCCACGCCAAGGAGGCCTATGACGGCGAGTTTGCCTACTACTATGCCGGTATCTTCGGGCCCTTCAAGCCCAGCGTACTGGTGGGCCTGGACCGGATTCCCTCCGAGGTGGAGCTGGTGTGCCCCAGCCACGGCCCCTGCCTGACCGAGACCATCGGCAAGGCCATGGAGCTCTACCGTACCTGGAGTACCCCCGCTCCCAAGACCCAGCGCTCCGCCTTCGTGGTGTACGCCTCCGCCTACGGCTGCACCCGCACTCTGGCGGAAGCTGCCGCCAAGGCTCTGGAGGGTGAGGGTTACGCCGTCACCACCGCCGACGTCACCGTGGTGCCCTATGCCGAGTGCGTGAAGCTGGCCCATGAGGCCGACGTGCTGTTGGTGGGTTCCCCCACCATTAACCGTGCTGCCCCCAAGGCTGTGTGGGATGTGCTCACCTCCATCGATCCCATCAACCTGAAGGGCAAGGCCGCCGGCGCCTTTGGTGCTTACGGCTGGAGCGGCGAAGCTGCCCCCATGCTCCACACCTTCCTGAAGGGCCTGCGCTATGCTGCCCCTGAGGCCCCCTTCCGGGTGCTCTTCACTCCCACCCAGGCCGACCTGGATGCCATGGCCGAGTATGCCAAGTCTGTGGCCGCCCTGTGCACCGTGCCGGTGGACGCCCCCAAGACCGAGGGCGGCAAGTGGGTGTGCGCCCTGTGCGGCTACATCTATGATCCCGCTGAGGGCGACCCCGCCCACGGCGTGGCCCCCGGTACCCCCTGGGAGCAGGTGCCCTCCTCCTGGTCCTGCCCCCTGTGCGGCGTGGATAAGGAGATCTTCAAGAAGGCCGAGTAAATCATATAAACAAAAAAACGCAGGCTGCGCATAGTGCGCAGCCTGCGTTTTTTGTTTGAGATTACGCGGGGACAAGAGCAGTAAGCGAAGTGATCAGGTCCTTTACCATGCCGGTGGGGATGATGTAATAGGCATAGCTTTTGGTGCTGTGGCCGGAGTAGCCGTCATAGAAGGCGGCCTTGCCGTTCGACCAGAGGGAAAGTTCATAGAGCTCCCCGAAGTGCATGACCAGCTCTGCATTTTCGGTTTGAAATGCGGAGGTGGAGGTCCACTGGTCGGTATGGAGCAGTTCGCTGAGGCCGGAGTGAGCCGGTACCTGGTACGCGGTATCCTGCCAGTAGACGGTGGCCCCGGCGTCCAGCTGAGACTGGGCGCTCTGGGGGGAGAGGGAAGGATTATCCTTCCGCATGAACTCCGGGGGACCGAACAGTTTGCACCACATCCAGAACATAGCGGCCCCCAGCAGGACCAGAGAAATCAAAGTTGCAACCAGGGCGACCAGCGTCCTGCGTTTGAGCGTACGGGCGTAATCTTCCGTCATGGTACATCCCTCCTTTGGCTCCAGTATAGCAGAGGGATTGGCGGGATGGGTAACAGGGGGGTTACATCTTTCTGACGATTTTCTGTCAAAAAGGGTGCTTGATTTACTCCCATTCCTCCGGCCCCATATAAGCCAAACCGTCGTTGAAGTACCGCCGGTAGGGCACCTCGTCCTGGTATTTGGGATCAATGGCGGGGACGTAGGCAATGCCAGCCCCGGTAAAGGGGGAGGTATCCACCCCGTCAAACATCTGGTGGGCAGCCACCTCATCCCAGTAATCCTGTGTGTAGAGGATGCGGTATACGGGCTGGAAGTAGGGTTGCCCCACACTGATATCATACTCCAGGGAAATAAGGATGATCTGGGCACTCTCAGGATAGTAGGTATAGCAGCTGCCCCAGTAGTCCCAGGAGCGGAAGCAGGCCAGAGCCTCGTCTGGGGAGCGGAGGGGGAAGGTGCCAACGCTCTTACCGGGCTGGAGGTAGAGGGTCAGAGAATTATTCCGCACTTCCATGCGCTGAAAACTGTAGGAGTAGATCTGCTCCTCCAGGGTGGCGTCCGGGTCCAGCAGGAAGGTGGCCTGGGTGGGCATGGATTCTCCGGTATAGGCATAGTCCTCCAGGGTCTCCTGGCTGGTCTGGGGGGGTATGTTGGAGGAGGAAAGCATCTCCTCCGGCGTCATGGCGCTGTAGATGAGATAGGCCTGAGCAGTTTCGGCCACGGCGGCCAGGTCGGGAGAATCATAAATTTGCAGGCTGTACACGCCCCTTAGCCGCAGCTGAGTGCCGTCGGTACATTCTGCCTCCAGGATGGGCTCCCGGCCCATGGTTTCCTCACCGTCGCTGGGGGACCAATCGGTCTCGGCAATGGTACAGCCCAGTTCCTCCGCCAGATGATTCAGCAGAACGCGCTGCTGATCCTCCGTGGGGATGGGATTCTCATAGACGGGCAGCTCGGTCAGCTCCTCCAGCCGCCCGGCGGTGGGATTGTTGCCCATGAGCTGTCTGGGGTCGGTCACAATGGAAAAGGTTTCAAAATAGATCCATTCGGGATTAATGGTAGGGGTAGGCGTGACCACCGGCTCCGGTGTGCGGGCGGTGCCGGGTCCGTCGGGGTCCACTTCGGTCCGACCGGACAACCATACGCCCCCGGTGACTGCTACAGCCAGGACTGCCGCCGTGGCGGCGATGGCCAGAGGCTTACGGGAGGGGCGCTTTTTTCCCTGAGCCTGCTCCATGGCAGCCAGCGTGCGCTCCCGCCAGGCGGGGGAGGGGGTCACGCCGCCCAGAGTGCTGCGGTAATCGTTGCTGTTCATGCCCATTCCTCCTTCAGCGCGTCTTTCAGCTTGTCTCTGGCCCGGCTCAGCCGGGAGAGCACCGTGTTCCGGGGACAGCCCAGCAGTTGGGCGATCTCGGCAGCGGTATAGCCCTCGATGTAGTGGAGGTATACCGGCCAGCGGTATTTGGGAGGTAAGGCCGCCACCGCCTCCCAGGTGCCGCCTGTCTCCGGCGGCGGGGCGGCCTGCCGGGCCTCCTCCAGAGGAACGGTGCGCCTGTGCCAGGGGGAGCGCCCCCAGCTTTTGCAGCGGTTGGCGGTGGCCCGTATGAGCCAGGCTTTCAGGTGGGTCTCATCGGCAAAGCGGGGGTCGCACTGGATGAGGCTCACAAAGACCTCCTGGGCCACGTCCTCCCCGTCGGCCACGCTGCCGGTACCCTGGATGGCCATGCGGTAGACCAGCGGGGCGTAGCGGTCCAGGATCTCCTCACAGGAGAGAGAATTGCCATTGAGGGTGGGCATTGCGTTCACTCCCTTCTTGTCCTTCTGCCTAGAAAGCGCGGCGGCGGGCCAAATGATTGCATCCGGATAAAAAAAGCGGGCGGCCTTTTGGCCGCCCGCGGAATCGCAGGTGATTTACTTGATCTCCCGGACGGGAACGTTCCAGATATCCTTGGCGTAGTCCCGGATGGAACGGTCGGCGGCAAAGATGCCGGAGCGGGCGATGTTCATGAGAGACATCTTGTTCCAACGCTTGGGGTCCTGATAGGCCTGACCGGCCCGGGCATGGGCGTCCCGGTAGCTCTCGAAGTCGGCCAGCAGCAGGTACTCGTCGGCGGGGCCGCCGTCGCCGAACAGCAGCCGGCGGGCGATGTCGTCGTAGTTAATGCCGTCGCCAAAGCCCAGGTTGAGCTGCTCCACCACAGACCGCAGGTCGTTGTTGTGGATATAGTACTCATAGGACTTGTAGCCGTTGTGCTTGAGCTCGGCAACCTCGTGGGCCTTCAGGCCGAAGAGGAAGATGTTCTCGTCGCCCAGCACCTGGTGCATCTCCACGTTGGCGCCGTCCAAGGTGCCGATGGTCACAGCGCCGTTGATCATGAACTTCATATTGCCGGTGCCGCTGGCCTCCTTGCCGGCGGTGGAGATCTGCTCGGAGAGCTCGGAGGCGGGCATCAGCTTCTCCGCCAGGCTCACCCGGTAGTTCTCCAGGAACACCACCTGGAGCCGGTCCTTGCAGATGGGGTCCTTGGAGATCATGTCGGCCACGGAGTTGATGAGACGGATGATCCGCTTGGCCACGGCGTAGCCGGGAGCCGCCTTGGCGCCGAACAGGTAGGTGCGGGGGGTGAAGTCGAAGTGGGAATCGTTCTTCATCCGCTGGTACAGGTAGATGATGTGCAGCACGTTGAGCAGCTGACGCTTGTACTCGTGGAGTCGCTTCACCTGTACGTCGAACATGGCGTCGGTGTTGAGGAAGATGCCGTGCTCACGGGCCACCCAGGTGGCGAAGTCCTTCTTGTTGGCGGTCTTGATCTCACCCAGGCGGGAGAGCACGCCGGCGTCGTCCTGGAACTTCTCCAGCTCCTTCAGAGCGTCAGGCTGGAGCAGGTACTTGTCGCTGCCGCAGCAGTCCCGGATCAGCTCATCCAGGCGGGGGTTGCACTCGCCCAGCCAGCGGCGGTGATCGATGCCGTTGGTCACGTTGGTGAACTTGTCGGGGGTACGCTGATAGGCGTCGTGGAAGACGTCCTTCTTCAGAATCTCAGAGTGGAGGGCGGACACGCCGTTGATCTTGAAGCAGGCGCACACGCACAGGTTGGCCATGCGCACCTCGCCCCCCCAGATGATGGCCATGGGAGCCACCTTGGACAGGTCGCCGTGGAAGTAGTCGGTGAGCACCTTCTGGTACCGGTTGGAGATCTCGATGAGGATCTGCCAGATCCGGGGCAGCAGGTTCTCAATGAGCTGCTGGGGCCAGCGCTCCAGAGCCTCGGCCAGCACGGTGTGGTTGGTGTAGGCGATGGTGTGGGTGACGATATACCAGGCCTCATCCCAGCCGTAGCCCTCCTCATCCAGCAGGATGCGCATCAGCTCGGGGATGGCCAGAGTGGGGTGGGTGTCGTTGATCTGGATGACGTGCTTCTGGTGGAAGTTGCGCAGGGTGCCGTATTCGGCCCGGTGCTTGCGCACGATGGACTGAATGGTGGCGGACACGAAGAAATACTGCTGCTTCAGACGCAGGGACTTGCCCTCGTAGTGGTTGTCCTCAGGGTAGAGCACCTTGGAGATGGACTCAGCCATGGCCCGCTGCTCCACCGCCTTCAGGTACTGGCCGGAGGAGAACAGGTGCATATCCACCGGCGTGGGGCTCTTGGCGTCCCACAGGCGGAGGATGTTGGCGTGCTCGGTGCTGTAGCCGGAGATCTCCATGTCCTTGGGCACGGCCAGAACCACGTCGTAGCCGGTGTGCTTGATGCGGTGGTGACCCAGTTCATCCCACTCGTCCTCCACCTTGCCGCCGAAGCGGACCTCCTCCACCTCATCCATCTTGGAGATGAGCCAGGCGTCGCCCAGACCCAGCCAGTTGTCGGGCAGCTCCACCTGCTGGCCGTCCACGATCTTCTGCTTGAAGATACCCAGCTCGTAGCAGATGGAGTAGCCGGTGGCGGGGATATCCAGGGTGGTCATGGAGTCCAGATAGCAGGCAGCCAGACGGCCCAGGCCGCCATTGCCCAGACCGGCGTCGGGCTCGGTCTCAAACAGGTCGGGAGCCGAGAAGCCCAGCCCCTCGATGGCCTCCTTCAGAGGCTCCAGCACGCCCAGGTTGTAGGCGTTCTTCATCAGGGAGCGGCCCATGAGGAACTCCAGGGACAGATAGTGGACCTGGCGCTGATGCTCCGCGATCACCTTGTCCTCGGACTTCATCTGCCGCTCGGAAATGATATCCCGCAGCACCATGGCGCAGGCCTTGAACATATGAAGGCTGGTGGCCTCCTCCACGTCACGGCCAAAATTGCGGCGCAATTTGCCGGTAATGAGGGTCATCAGCTCTTTTTTTGTGTATTTATGCAATGCAGACATCTCCTATACAGTTAGGATAGCAACAAAATAGGCGCTCCGCAGGGAAAATCCCCCTGCGGAGCGGAATTTTATCACAACAGGATTCCATTTGTCAAGAGAAGGAAAACCTTCCCATTACTTCCCGGTGACCCAGCTGTAGATCTCCCGGTAGGCAGCGGCGGAGCGGGTCCAGGAGAAATCGGCGGACATGGCGTTCTTCTGGAGGCCCTTCCAGGCACTCTGGTCGTTGTGGTAGAGGTTTACCGCGTCGGCCAGCACGCCGGTCATCTCGTGAGCGTTGATGTTGGCAAAGGAGAAGCCGGTGCCCTCGCCGGTAAATTTATTGTAAGGAATCACGGAGTCCCGCAGACCGCCGGTTTCCCGCACCACGGGGATGGTGCCGTAGCGCATGGCGATCATCTGGCTCAGGCCGCAGGGCTCGGAAATGGAGGGCATGAGGAAGATGTCGGCGCCGCCGTAGATGGCGGTGGACAGATTGGGGGAGTACATGATATGGGCGGCGAAGCGGCCGGGATACTGGTTCTGAGCCTGACGGAAGGCCTCCTCAAAGTTCCAGTCGCCGGTGCCCAGTACGATCATCTGCACGTCCATGCCCATAATATCGTGGATGGCGGCGGTGACCAGGTCGAAGCCCTTGTGCTTCACCAGGCGGGAGACGCAGGCAATAATAGGAGTGTCGGGATTTTCCCGCAGGCCGGACATCTGCTGGAGAGCGGCCTTGCAGTTTTTCTTGCCGCCCATCTGCTTGACGGAGAAGGGTTTGGTCAGGCCCTTGTCGTGCCAGGGATCGTATACCTCGGTGTCGATGCCGTTGAGGATGCCCCGCAGCTTGTGGCGGTTGTCGGCAATGACACCCTCCAGGCCGTGGGCGTAGAAGCTGTACTGCAGCTCATCGGCGTAGGTGGGAGATACCGTGGTGACATAGTCGGCGGCGTAGATGGCGCCCTTCATCAGGTTCACGTCGCCGTGATAGGCCAGCATATGCTCGTTAAAGTAGCCGGCATTCAGGCCAAACAGGTCCTTCAGGGTCTGGCTGCCATAGCGGCCCTGGTACTCGATGTTGTGGATGGTGAACACGCTCTTGGTGTCATACAGCTGAGGAATGCGGTGACGCTCCTCCAGCAGGTAGATGGGCACCAGGGCGGTCTGCCAGTCGTTGCAGTGGAGCACATCAGGGTGCCAGTCGAGCCAGCCCATGGACTCCACAACGGCCCGGGAGAAGTAGGCGAAGCGCTCGCCGTCGTCATAGTGGCCGTAGATGGAGGCGCGCTTGAAGTAATATTCGTTGTCCACGAACCAGTAGGTGACGCCGTCCCGCTTCAGCTCAAAGATACCGCAGTAGGGGGTGCGCCAGGCCACAGTGATATGGAAGCATTTCAAAAAGGTCATCTGGCTGCGCCATTCCTCGCCGATTCCCTCATACAGAGGCAGGATCACCCGGACGTCGTTGTTCTCGTCCTTGGCCAGGGCCTTGGGGAGAGCGCTGGCCACGTCAGCCAGTCCGCCGGTTTTGATGAAAGGAGCGCACTCAGAGGTGGCAAACAGGATATTCATACATTACCTCCAACCATAAATTTGCCGGGATGCGGGACGCCTCCCGGGAGACGCCGCAGGAAAGGGAGGCGGCGGCGTTTTGCCGCCGCCTCCCCGCATACAGGTCAGACGATCTCGTTTTTGGCGATGGCCAGGGGGTAGGTGCTGTGGCCCATCAGCATCCGGCCTGGGTTGACCCGGACGTTCTTGTCGGTGATGGCATATTTCAGCACGGCGCCGGCCTGGATGGTGGTGCCCTGCATCAGCACACAGCCGGAGACCTTGGCACCCTTTTCCACCCGGACGCCCCGGAAGAGGATGGAGTTCTCCACCTCGCCCTCAATGATGCAGCCGTCGGCCACCAGAGAGTTGTAGGAGCGGGAGTCGGGTCCATAGTAGGTGGAGGGATCGGAGCGGTCCTTGGTGCGGACGGGACGGTCGGGCACGAAGAGTTGCTCCCGGACGGCGGGATCCAGCAGCTCCATGCTGCGGGCGAAGTAGCCCGCCACCGACTGTAGCCGGGCGGCATAACCGTCGAATACATAGGGGACGATCTTCAGCTGGCCCACCATGGACTGGAGCACACCAATGCTGAAGGAGTGGATGTTGTGGGCGGCGCAGTGGTCCACCAGGGAGAGCAGCAGCTCCTTGGAGAGAATGTAAACCTCCAGGGACTCACAGCCCTGAGCGATGGGAGGATGGACCGACACGTCGGTGATCCGTCCGCCGGCACCGATGGTGAAGTAGTCGCAGCCCTTGGGGTCGCCCTTGGGATGGCCGGTGCACACGGCGGTGATGTCGGCGTCGTTGCGGATGTGGGCCTCAAAGATATCCCGCAGGGGGAGGCTCACCGCCAGGTCGCCGCCGGCCAGCACCACGTGATCCTGACGGATGTTCTGGAGGTAGGAGCGGATGCCTGCCAGGGCGTCCATGCGGCCCCGGTACATCCCTTCCCGTCTGCCGGAGTAGCTGAAGGGGGGCAGGATGCGCAGGCCGCCGTGCTTGCGGGACAGGTCCCAGTCTTTGCCGGAGCCCACGTGGTCCAGCAGGGACTGATAGTTGGCATCCACGATCATGCCAACGTCGGAGATACCGGCGTTGACCATGTTGGAGAGCATAAAGTCAATGACCCGGTACCGGCCGCCGTAGGGGATGGAGCAGGTGTTGCGGTTCTGGGTCAGCTCCCGCAGGTCGGGGTTGGAAAGGTAGGAGAAGATGATGCCGTGCAGTTTGTTCATCATTTCACCCCACCTCCTTTCACGTTACGAGTAATCATGGCCTTGGGAGAGACCACGGCGTCGGGGCCCACAGTCAGGTTCTGGGCCACCACGGCCACGCCCCAGTCCTCAGTGCCGTCGGGGGAGGAGCCCACCCGGGCCCGCTCACCGATGACGCTGTTTTCCGCGATGATGGAATACTCCACCACGGCGCCCGCCTTGACCACGGTACCGGGCATCAGGATGGAGTAGCGCACCACGGCGCCCTCCTCCACGATGACGGAGTGGAACAGGACGGAGTTCTCCACAGTGCCGTACACCTCGCAGCCGCCGGTGACCATGGAATGGTCCACCTTGGCGTTCTTACCCATGAAGTGAGGGGGCTTGGTGGGGGTGCGGGCAAAGATGGGCCACTCGTTGTCGTACAGATCGATGCCGTTGTCGGGAGAGAGCATATCCATGTTGGCATCCCACAGGGAGTCAATGGTGCCCACGTCCTTCCAGTAGCCCTTGAAGCGATAGGCGGTCATCTTCTCGCCGGCATTGAGCATGGCAGGGATGATGTTCTTGCCGAAGTCGTTGGCGCTCTTCTCGTCCTCCTCGTCGGCGATGAGGTACTCCCGCAGCTTCTTCCAGGTGAAGATATAGATGCCCATGGAGGCCAGGTTGCTCTTGGGCTTCTTGGGCTTCTCCTCGAACTCATAGATGTCGTCGTTCTCGTTGACGTTCATGATGCCGAAGCGGGGAGCCTCCGCCATGGGGACTTCCAGCACGGAGATGGTGCAGGCGGCCTTAGCCTCCTTGTGGCGGCGGAGCATATCGGCATAATCCATCTTGTAGACGTGGTCGCCAGACAGAATGAGCACATAATCCGGATTGTAAGTATCCAGGAAGTTGATGTTCTGGTAGATGGCGTTGGCGGTACCCTTGTACCAGGTGCCCTTCTCACCCTCGCGCATATAGGGGGGCAGGATGTGGACGCCGCCGTAGGAGCGGTCCAGATCCCAGGGCTCGCCGTTGCCGATGTAGGCATTGAGTTCCATGGGGCGGTACTGGGTCAGCACACCCACGGTATCAATGCCGGAGTTGATGCAGTTGGACAGGGGGAAGTCGATGATGCGGTACTTACCGCCGAAGGGGACTGCGGGCTTGGCCACGTGGCTGGTGAGGGCGTGCAGGCGACTGCCTTGCCCGCCGGCCAGCAACATGGCAACACATTCCTTTTTCATTCTATCACCTCAGAGTTTGAACTGGAACTAACTGATAAACTCCGGCTCTCCGGAGAGGGGTCACTTTTCCTTCTTTTTGCGGACCACGGGTTTGGCAGCCTCCGCCTTAACGGCGGGAGCGGCGGCCTTCTTGCGGACGGCAGGCTTGGGGGCAGCCTCCTTTACCGCGGGAGCGGCAGCCTTTTTGCGGACCGCAGGCTTGGCGGCGGGGGCCTTCACGGCGGGAGCGGCGGCCTTCTTGCGCACGGCGGGCTTGGGGGCTTCCTCCTTATCCGCCTTCTTCTTGCGGACGGGGAACTTGCGGGTACACTTGTAGATCACCGCGCTCATGGGCGGCAGGGAGATGGTAATGGACTGCTCCCGACCCTGGCTCTCTACATAGCGGCTGCGGACCGGCTCATGGTCGCCGCCCCCCTTACCGCCGAAGTCGGGATCGTCGGAGTTAAAGACAACGGTATAGACGCCGGGGACAGGTACGCCCACGGTATAGCCGGTGCGGTCCACCGGGGAGAAGTTGCACACGATGACCAGGGCGTCTCCCTTGGCGTCCTTTCGCAGGAAGGCCACGGTGTTGGCCTGGTTGTCGTTGGCCTCGATCCACTCAAAGCCCTCCCAGGAGAAGTCCAGCTCCCACAGCTCGGGGTGGGCCAGGTAGAAGGCGTTGGCCTGCTTGAAGTAGTACTGCAACTGGCGGTGAGGCTTTGCCCACTCCTGGTCCGGGTCCAGCAGGTGCCAGTCCAGGGAGTGCTCATAATGCCACTCGTTCCACTGGCCGAACTCGCTGCCCATCATCAGCAGCTTTTTGCCGGGATGGGTGAGCATATAGGTGTAGAAGGCCCGGACGCCGGCAAACTTCTCCTCGTTGGTGCCCGGCATCTTGTTGATGAGGGAGCCCTTCATGTGTACCACCTCGTCGTGGGACAGGGGGAGCACGAAGTTCTCCGAGAAGGCGTACATCAGGGAGAAGGTGATGTCCTTGTGGTTGAACTGCCGGAAATAGGGGTCCAGCTTGATGTAGTGAAGGATGTCGTTCATCCAGCCCATGTTCCACTTCAGGTTGAAGCCCAGGCCACCCTCCAGGCCGCCCTCGCCCACCGGGTGGGATACACGGGGCCAGGCGGTGGATTCCTCGGCGATCATCATCACGTCGGGGTGTTCCTGGAACACATGGCCGTTGAGCTCCTGGATGAAGTCCACCGCCTCCAGGTTCTCGTGGCCGCCGAACACGTTGGGCACCCACTCGCCGCCCTGGCGGCCGTAGTCCAGGTAAAGCATGGAGGCCACCGCATCCACCCGCAGACCGTCGATGTGGAACTGCTCCAGCCAGAAGAGGGCGGAGGAGAACAGGAAGGAGCGGACCTCGTGGCGGGCGTAGTCGAAGACACGGGTGCCCCAGTCGGCGTGCTCGCCCTTGCGGGTGTCGGCGTACTCATAGCAGGGTTCACCGTCAAACTCGTACAGACCGAAGGCGTCCTTGGGGAAATGGGCGGGTACCCAGTCAAGGATCACGCCGATGCCGGCCTGATGGAGTTGGTCCACCAGCCACATAAAGTCGTGGGGGGTGCCGTACCGGCTGGTGGCGGCAAAGTAGCCGGTGCACTGGTAGCCCCAGGAGGCGTCCAGAGGATGCTCGGTGATGGGAAGCAGCTCCACATGGGTGAATCCCATCTCCTTCACATAGGGCACCAGATACTTGCCGATATCCCGGTAGGAGAGCATCTCGTCCTCGCCGGTACGCCGCCAGGAACCCAAATGAACTTCATAAATATTCAGTGGCTTCTGGTAAATCGGATTGTTCTTCCGGTAATCCATCCAGCTGCCGTCTCCCCAGCCGTAACCGGACAGATCATAGAGCTTGGAGGCGTTGCCGGGACGGGTCTCGGCGTGGAAGGCGTAGGGGTCGGCCTTGGCCAGGACCCGGCCGGAGGCGGTATGGACCGCGTACTTGTAGCTGTCAAACTGCTTCAGACCGGGGATAAAGACCTCCCAAACGCCGTCGGAGAGCAGCTGCATGGGGTGGTCGGAGTCGTTCCAGCCGTTGAAATCGCCCATTACAGCGACCAATTGGGCGTGGGGAGCCCAAACCCGGAAGACCCAGCCATCCTGCCCGTCCTGCACAGCAGGGTGAGCGCCCATAAACTCCTGGGCCCGTACAGCGTGGCCCTGTGAAAAATCATGGAGGATCGTACTCGGTTTGGTGGAAGCCATAGGTATCCTCTCCTTGTTGGCAGCCCCCCAGAATAGCTGGAATGACGTAAACTGGGGGTTCTTGTCATTGGTAATAAATAAAATCCAAAATACGCGGATTTTATTTGTGTAAAGTATACAACCATATGGCAAGATAGTCAAGACGCGGATTACCAATCGGGGTGTAAAATTTCCAGTAATATATGCAATATCTTTTGTAAAGAACGCGCAGGGCCCGCCGCAGTTTTACTGCGGCGGGCCTCGGTTTCCGGCGTCAGCCGGCCATGAGCAGGGTGCGCATCAGGCGCAGGAAGATACCGGGGGCGGAGAGACGGGCCACAGCCTGATCGGCCACAATGGTGATCTGGGCCAGGACCTGATCACCGGCGGTCACCGTCATTCTGCCTAAAGTCTGTCCCGACTCCACCGGGGCTTCCACATCCTGACACAGCTCCAGCTGAGTCTCTACCTGGTTGACCATGGAACGATTGACCAGAATTCGGGTGGGCTGGGAGAGGACGGGCTGGACGGTCTCCTGCTCGCCCAGCAGCACGTCCACCGGGGGGAGAGCCTGGGAAGGATAGACGTCCATCAGGGTGTAGTTGGCAAAGCCGTAGTTGAGCAGGGCCTGGGCCGCCGCAGTACGGGTGTCCTTGGTGGAGGATTTCAGGATAACGGCAATGAGCTCCATGCCGTCCCGTTCCGCCGTGGCAGACAGGCAGTAGCCGGCGGCATCGGTGGAGCCGGTTTTCAGACCGGTGGCTCCCTCATAGAATCGGATCAGTTTGTTGGTGTTGGCCAGCTGGAACTGGCCGTCCCGGAGGGAGTCCATCCAGATGGTGGTGTAGTCCCGGATGGAGGGGTGGTTAAGGATGAGCTCCCGGCTCATCAGGGCGATGTCATAGGCGGAGGTGAGATGGCCCGCCGCCGGCAGGCCGGTGCAGTTGACAAAGCAGGTGTCTGTCATGCCCAGCTGGGCGGCCCGCTCGTTCATTTTGGCCACAAAGGCCTCCTCGCTGCCGCAGAGATGTTCGGCCAGGGCCACCGAGGCGTCGTTGCCCGAGGCCACCGCCACGGCCTTGAGCAGGTCGTTTACCGTCATCTGCTCGCCTTCCTTTAAATAGACCTGGGAGCCGCCCATGGAGGCGGCGTAGGCGGAAACGGTGACCAGATCGTCTTTGGACAGGCTGCCGCTGTCGATGGCCTCCATCACCAGCAGCAGGGTCATGACTTTGGTGACACTGGCGGGTTCCAGTTTGTCGTGGGCATTTTGCTCGTAGAGAACGGTGCCTGTCTCCTTTTCCATCAATACAGCCCCTGCCGCATCCACGGTGGGCGCACCAGCGGCGGATGGATCGGCCTCGGCGGCCTGGACGGGCAGAGCCAGTAGGGTGGCGGCCAGCAGGGCCGCGGCCAGTTTTTTCATGGTGTGTGACGCCTCCAATGCTGAAATGCTCTGTGGGAGAGGATATGGAGGGAAAAGGGCTTCTATACGGCTTTTGACGTGGGTAATTTTTTCTGGTACAATGGCAAAATCATTGAAAAACACAGGGAGGCAGGAGGATGGAGCGCACCATTGGAGTGATCCTGTCTGGCGGGCAGAGCCGGCGGATGGGCCGTGACAAGGCGGGCCTGTCCCTGGCGGGGCAAAGTTTTCTGGACCGGATGACGAAAGAACTCTCCCCGCTGTTCGATGGGATCTATGTGTCGGTGGACCGGCCGGGGCGCTATCCCGGCTGCCGGGAACTGCCCGATCTGAGGCCGGGCCAGGGTCCCCTGGCAGGACTGGAGGCCGCCTTTCTCCGCACCGAAGCGGAGGCGGTGTTCCTGGCCGCGGTGGATCTGCCCTTTGCCTGCTCCGGGCTGGCAGAACGTGTGTTGGCCGGCGTGGGGGATGGAGAAGCCTGTGTGATCCGGCGGCGGGGCGGGGAGGCCGAACCCCTGTTTGCCCTGTACCGCCGCAGCTGTCTGGAGCCCCTGAACGCCTGCCTGGATGAGGGCCGCCGGGCGGTCAAGGCCCTGCTGGACCGGGTGGACTGCCGCTGGCTGGAGGAGGAAGAACTGCCGGAGTTTGACCTGGAGCGGGCCCTGTGGAATGTAAACACCGGAGCGGAGTTCCGTCGTGCGGTGGAATCGGAAAAAGAAAAATGAAAATTCCTCTTTACAACGACGCTTTAGTGTGGTAACATACGAAAGCAACCACGACATACATGGTTTGGAGGAATGTACATGAAACGGAGACTGACTGCTCTGGCCCTTGCGCTGGGACTGACCTTTACCCTGGCCGCCTGCGGCGGCGGCACCGGCGGTACCGCCAATACCCCTTCCAATAACAGTGAGAGCCCTGCCGGCAATTCTGAGACCCCCGCCGCCGAGAGCGATATGGCCTATGTGAAGGAGAAGGGTACCCTCGTCGTTGGCATGACTGACTTTAAGCCCATGGACTACAAGGACGAAAACGGCGAGTGGATCGGCTTCGACGCCGACATGGCCAAGGCCTTTGCCGAGAGCCTGGGCGTGGAAGTGGAGTTCATCGAGATCAACTGGGACAACAAGCTGATGGAGCTGGATACCAAGGGCATCGATGTCATCTGGAACGGCATGACCATCAATGACGAGGTGAAGGCCGGTGCCTCCGTGTCTGAGCCTTACTGCCGTAACGGTCAGGTGGTGGTGGTCCCCGCTGACAAGGCGGAAGATTACCAGACGGTGGAGAGCCTCAGCGGCCTGAACTTCGCCGTGGAGAACGGTTCTCAGGGCGCGGCTCAGCTGGATGCGATGAACCTGAGCTATGTGGCCAAGACCACCCAGGCCGACGCCCTGATGGAGGTGGCCTCCGGCGCCTCCGACGCCTGTGTCATCGACCTGCTGATGGCCGGCGCCATGATCGGTGAGGGCACCAGCTACCCCGATCTGACCTACACCGTGCAGCTCAACGACGAGGAGTACGGTGTGGCCTTCCGGAAGGGTTCCGATCTGACCGAGGCCTTCAACACCTTCTGGAAAGAGGCCTATGACGCCGGTACCGTCATGGAGACGGCCACCACCTACGGCGTCCAGGAGTCCGTCATCGAAAAATAACATAGCCTAAGGGAATTGGGCAGAGAGCCGGGCGCTCTCTGCCCTTCCCCGGTCAAGAGAGGGAAACGCTATGCTGATGTCTGTTACGCTCACCCTGCTGGAGGGGTTTGTGGTCACCCTGGAGCTCTTCCTCCTGACCCTCCTGTTCGCACTGCCCCTGGGTCTGGTGATCTCCTTCGGTTCCATGAGCCGGTGCGCCCCCCTGCGCTGGGTAGTCAAAACTGTGGTGTGGATCGTCCGGGGCACCCCCCTGATGCTCCAGATCATGGTGGTGTTCTACGGCCCGGGCCTGATGTTCGACCTGCCCCTGCTGCCCCGGTTCACCGCGGCGGTGGTGACCTTCGTCATCAACTACGCCTGCTACTTCTCCGAGATCTACCGGGGCGGTATTCAGGGTGTACCGGCGGGCCAGCAGGAGGCCGGCCTGGTGCTGGGCATGACCCGCAGCCAGATCTTCTTCAAGGTGACCCTCCTTCAGGTCATCAAGCGTATCGTGCCTCCCATGGGCAACGAGTTCATCACCCTGGTGAAGGATACCGCACTGGTGCGGGTCATCTCGGTGTATGAAATCATCTGGATGGGTGAGTCCTACATCAAGAAGGGCATGATCTGGCCCCTGTTCTACACCGCCGTGTTCTATCTGGTGGCCAACGGTATTCTCACCCTGCTGTTCAGCTGGTTTGAGAAGAAGCTGAACTATTTCAAGTAAGGAGGCCCGGACCATGCCTGTTTTGGACGTACAGCACATTGAGAAGCATTTCGGGGCCACCCGGGTGCTGGAGGACATCAGCTTTTCCCTGGAGCAGGGACAGGCTCTGGCCATCATCGGCTCCTCCGGTTCCGGAAAGACCACCCTGCTGCGCTGCCTGAACTTCTTGGAGACACCCAACCAGGGCAAGATCCTGGTCAACGGGGAGACCCTCTTTGACGCCGACGATCCCGCCACCCAGCGGGAGGCAGAGGTGCGCAAAAAGCGGCTCCACTTCGGACTGGTGTTTCAGTCCTTCAACCTGTTCCCCCAGTACACCGCCCTGGAGAACGTGACTCTGGCCGGGGAGCTGCTGGCCAAGGAGCGGCCCGACTTCAAGCAGAATAAGAAGGCCATTCTGGAGGAGATCCGCACCCAGGGCCAGGCTCTGCTGGAGCGGATGGGCCTGGCCGACCGGGCGGGCCACTATCCCCATCAGCTCTCCGGCGGCCAGCAGCAGCGGGTGGCCATCGCCCGCGCTCTGGCCCTCCAGCCCGACATCCTGTGCTTTGACGAGCCCACCTCCGCCCTGGACCCGGAGCTCACCGGCGAGGTGCTCAAGGTGATTCGCTCCCTGGCTGAGCAAAAGACCACTATGATCATCGTCACCCATGAGATGGCCTTTGCCCGGGATGTGGCCGACCAGGTGATCTTCATGGACGGCGGCATCATCGTGGAGCAGGGCCCCGCCCGTCAGGTCATCGAGAGCCCCCGGGAAGAGCGGACCCGTCAATTTTTGTCCCGCTATTCCGAGAATTGAAAAGGGTCAAAAAGCGTGGTATCATAATCTGGATACCACGCTTTTACACTGCAAGGAGTTGACGCCATGGAGGAAGCCATTTTTTTGCCGGTGCTTTCCCACTTTGAAAACGAGAATTTCTGGACCGCCAGCGGCGGCCGGATGCGCTACCGGGTGGACCCGGTGAAGGGGGACGAGGAGAATTCCCCCTCCCTCACCGCCCAGGTGTGGGAGGGGCCCTGGCGGCTCCAGGACAGCACTGTAGAGGAGACAAAGTCCTTTCCCATGACGGAGGAAGGGCTGGAGGAACTGCGGTCCTGGGTATTGGTCTGGCAGGAGACCATCAATGCCCGGCCTCCCAGAAGCCTGAAGGAGACCCTCCAGGCCAGAGACGCCCGCCGGGCGGAGCTGGAGGAGCAAAGCAAGGAAGAATGACCGCAAATCTGTGAAGCGCATAGGATGACCCGGAGGGGTTGCCAATGCACATCACGGAGCATATTCTCACCAACAGCGACTGCTACAAGGCAGGGCGCACCATCAAACCCAAGGGGATCATGGTCCACTCCACCGGCGTGGCCCAGCCGGACGTCAACGTCTTTCTCAAGGCCTGGGACAAACCGGGGGTGAACGCCTGTGTCCATGCCATCGTCCACCAGGGGGGTGTCACCGAGACTCTGCCCTGGAACTGGCGGGGATGGCACGCCGGCGGCGCGGCCAATAACACCCATATCAGTTTTGAGATCCTGGAGCCTGCCGGGCACACCTACAAAGGCGGCACCATGATCGGATACGACCCGGTAAAAAACAAGGCCTATTTTCAGCAGGTCTACGACACAGCGGTGGAGCTGTGCGCCTATCTGTGTGAAAAATACGGCCTGGACCCGGAGCAGGACATCATCGACCATGCGGAAGGCTGTAAGCTGGGGCTGGCCTCCAACCACAGCGATGTGGGACAATGGTTCCCCAAGCACGGCAAGAGCATGGATACCCTCCGCGCCGACGTGAAAGCGCGGCTGAAGGGGGGTGAACCGGAGATGACGCAGGAGCAGTTTGACGCCGCCTTCACCGCCCATGAGGGGGAGATTTCCGCCCGGACGGTGAGCGAGTGGGCCAAGGAGGCCTGGAACAAGGCCAAGGATGCCGGCGTGTTTGACGGCACCGCTCCCGGCGCTCCCCTGACCCGGGAGCAGGCCGCTTTGATTCTGGAGCGTCTGGGTCTGCTGGGGAAGTAACAGGAAAAAAGAGGAGGAAGTAAAAATGACCTGGGGAACCTACTATTTCTTTTATGAGTGCCCGCAGTGCGGCAAGAAGTACCGCTATGAGCTGGAGTTCGCCTCCGAGCCCGAGTTCGGCTTCTGCCCCGACTGCCATGTGATGGGCACCTTTGTGGGAGAGACCAAGGACAACAAGCAGGGCGAGGACAAGTTCGTGGACTACGAGTTTGTGTAAGACCTGCAACGTAAAAAAGGACGCCGGAAGGCGTCCTTTTTTTGCGTGATCAGTCGGGCTGCGTGACAGTGCCGCTCTGGGTAATGTGCAGCATATCGGCGGTAATATCGGTGGTGTAGGGGTTGAGCCCGGAGGTGTTGACGATCTCCAGTACCTTTCCGGGGTAGAGCTCATAGCACCAGTCTATGCCCTTGTATTCAACCGTGCCGTCTCCCGGCAGGGAGGTAGTGGTCACGTTGTCGAAATCAAAGGACAGGCCCTTGTCGGCGAAGAAGGCAAGGTCGGTGACGCTCAGGTCGGTATCCACGTTCTCCATAAAGATGTCGTAGTAGGTGGGCAGGTTCAGAGGCTGGGAGATCGCCTTCTTCAGAACGGCCATGATCAGTTCCCGCTGGGTCTTGGTGCGGCCGATGTCGGCGTCGGGATAGGCGTCGTAGATGTTGTGGGGATAGACGCCGGGACCGTCGGAATTTTTCCGGCAGCGCGCTACCTTCAGGGCGTCGGAGCCAGTGAGATACTGCATTCCGGGCTCAAAGTGGATGTGCAGATTCTGGTCGGGATCGTCGTAGGACATATGTACCGGCACATTGAAGTTGACACCGCCTACCGCATCCACCAGCTTCACAAAGCCCTGGGTGTTCACCTTCACATAGAAGTCGATGGGGAAGCCCACGATATTTTGGACCTCTTCCTTCAGGGCGTCCATACCGTTGTAGGGGTACATACTGCACAGCTTATAGAAGTGCTTTCCCTTGCTGGAGACGCCCTCGATCAGGGTGTCCCGGGGGATGGAGACCATGGCAATGGTCTGGTTTACCGTGTCGTAGGTGGCCACGATCATGGTGTCTACGTTGCCGCTGGCCTGGTCGCTGGCGCACAGCAGGAAAGTATAGGTGTACTCCTTCCGCTGGCGAGTGGGCTGGGCACTCTCTTCCTGGCCGGGGGACTGAAGGGAGACCGCTCCGCTCTCTGCCGGCGGAGGGGTTTCCTCCTGAATCTTGGGCGGCTGGGCCAGCAGCTTGAAGGTAATGATAGCGGCCAGTATCAGCACAGCCACCACCGCCAGAATGATAAACAGGACTTTGGCTGCCTTCTGTCCGGGGGACAGAGGGATCTTCTCTTTCTTCTTTTTCATCAGCCGCCTGGCCATGGCCACCACGCCTTTCTTTGGTAATATATGACATTATGTATTGCTTTTATCCTTAGAATGACCGCATTATATCGAATTAGACGGTATAAGACAAGGAAAAGTTTCCGCGTTTTCGGCTCTTTTTGACAGGAAACCTTACGCTTCTCCCACAAACCGGCTGCGGATGCTGAGGGTGGCGGCGGTGAGGGAATTGACCGCCCCCAGCAGATCCATCAGCAGCTGGTTCTGCCGGGCCAGCTCCTCCAGTACCCGGTCCATGCCCTCTCCTCCGACGGAGGGTGGGGACCAGACAGGGGCGCTCCAGCAGGGAATGGGATGGGCATACCGCTTCATGGCGGGCTCCATGGGCTGGCTCTGGGCCAGAATGGCGGCGGCCCGCTGCCGGGCCTCCTGGTCCCGGGCTCTCTGACAGGTGGGTTGGTTCATAGAAAACACCTCCTTTTCACCCCTTATCCTATGCCGGCGGGCACTTCCCGGTCCGTCCCAGGCAGAATTGGGGAATTTGCCCGTTGACATTTTGAAGGGACATGGTACACTGAACTGGACCGTATGAAGAGCAAACGCTCATGCGGCCCAGAAAGGAACGAGGTACCATGAAGAAACTGCTTGCACTGGGCCTGACCGTGGCCCTGGCGCTGGGCCTTACCGCCTGCGCTTCCAATCCTGCTCCGGCGGAGAGCACCCCTCCCGCTGAGACCACCCCCGTGGCGGAGATCACTCCCGCACAGTCTGAAACCCCTGCTCTGGAGGGAACTGAGATCAACCTGGGCCTGCTCAACGGACCTACCGGCATGGGGGCCGCCAAGCTGCTCGCTGACAACGATGCCGGCGAGACTGTCAACCACTACAATGTGACCATGGGCTCCGATCCCTCCACCGATATCGTGCCCAAGCTGAACAGCGGGGAGCTGGACATGGCCGCTCTGCCCACCAACGTGGCCGCCAACCTGTATAATAAGACTGGCAATGTGCAGCTGCTGGCCCTGAACACTCTGGGCGTGCTCCACATCCTGGAGAACGGCAATACCGTCAACTCTCTGGCCGACCTGTCCGGCAAGACCATCTATGCTATCAACCAGGGCACCAACACCGAGTATGTGCTGGACTACCTGCTGACCCAGAACGGTCTGGACCCGGACACCGATGTGGACATCCAGTGGAAGACCAGCGAGGAGGTCACCGCCCTGATGGCCTCCGGCGAGATCGATCTGTGTATGCTCCCTGTGCCTGCCGCCACCACTGTGCTGATGCAGAACAGCGACGTGCGGGATGCCATCGACCTGAGCGACGCCTGGACTGAGTCCGGAGCCTCCGGCACCTTCACCATGGGCTGCGTGGTGGTGCGCACCGAATTTGCCCGGGAGCACCCCGAGGCGGTGGAAGCCTTCCTGCAGGAGTATGAGGCCTCCATCAACTACGTCAAGGACAACCCGGAGGAGGGCGGCCAGCTCATCGAGCAGTACGGCATCGTGCCCAAGGCTGCCATTGCCACCGCGGCCATCCCCCAGGCCAACATGATCTTTACCGCCGGTGAGGACCTGAAGTCCATCTCCAGCTACTATGAGGTGCTCTTCGCCGCCGACCCCACTTCGATCGGAGGTTCCATCCCCGATGACGCCTTCTACTACATCCCGTAATGTAAAACGGAGCAAATTACTGCGAGCTGTCATACCCCTGGCCTTCTGGCTGGGGGTTTGGCAGCTTGCGGCCTTTTTGGTGGACATGAGGACCAACGGCCACGGAGCTTTGCTGCTGCCCTATCCCCTGCTGGTGGCCCAGCGGCTGTGGGTTCTGGCGGGACAGGGGGACTTCTGGCTGTCGGCGGCGGTGACCCTGGGCCGTATCTTCGGGGGCTTCGCCGTCGGCGCGGTGGTGGGGGCTCTGGTGGCGGCGGCCACCTCCGCTCTCCGGGCGGCGGACTGGGTGCTCACCCCGGCGGTAAAGGTGATCCGGGCCATCCCGGTGGCCTCCTTCATCGTGCTGGTGCTGCTGTGGGCCCCCTCCTCCGGCTGGGTGCCCGCCATCGTGTCCGGCCTGATGGTGCTGCCGGTACTGTGGGGCAACGTGAGCCGTGGTGTGGTCCAGACCGACCCCCTGCTGCTGGAGGCAGCCCGGGCCTACCGCTTTGGACGGGGCAAGACCCTCCGGCTGGTGTACCTGCCCTCGGTGCGGCCCTACTTTGTCAGCGGCTGCGCCACCGGCCTGGGCCTGGCCTGGAAAGCGGGAGTGGCCGCCGAGGTGCTGTGCCAGCCCAAGCTGGCCATCGGCACCCAGCTTTACCGGGCCAAGATTACCCTGGAGACCCCCGACCTGTTTGCCTGGACGGCGGTGGTTATTGTGCTGAGCTTTGTGCTGGAATACGCCCTGGGCATCCTGTTCCGGCGGCTGGGAGGGGATAAAACGTGATATCCGTCAAAGATATTACCGTTCGTTTTGGAGAAAAGACGGTGTTGGACCGGTTTTCCCTGGATCTGCCGGAGACGGGGATCACCGCTCTGTCCGGCCCCTCCGGCTGCGGCAAGACCACCCTGCTGCGGGTACTGGCAGGGCTCCAGCCGGTGGAGGCGGGGACAGTTATTACCCCGCCGGACCCGGTGATCCTCTTTCAGGAGAACCGGCTGCTGCCCTGGCGGACGGTGGAGCAGCACATTGCCGACGTGCTGCCCCGGGAGCGCCGGGGGGAGGCCTCCCGCTGGCTGGCATTGGCGGAGCTGGAGGGGGAGGAGAAGCACTACCCTGCCGCCCTGTCCGGCGGTATGGGGAGGCGGTTGGCCCTGGCCCGGGCTCTGGCCTGCGGAGGGGGCCTGATCCTGCTGGACGAGCCCTTTGCCGGGGTGGACGCCCCACGGGCGGCCCGGATTTTGGAGCGGGTGCGGGGGCTTGGCCTACCGGTGGTGCTGTCCAGTCATGAGCGGGAGACGGTGGCCCTGTGCGACCGGGTGATCGGCCTGGAGGGGCCGCCCCTCAGGCAGATGTGATCTTTTTGGATTCTTTTCAGGTTTTCTAAGGTTTTCTAAAAAAGAGCGAAAGCGCGTTGCGCTTTCGCTCTTTTGTGATAAAATGGGAACCATGAATTTTTGGTAAAGGCAGCGTAATGATATGAGCAACATCACTGAAACGCCTGAGGTGCAGGAGGTACCGGAGCCCCAGACGCCCCCAAAGCGGCGGTTCCGGCTGAAGTGGCCCAAGCTGGCCATGAGTCCCCGGCAGTACTGGTGGACCACCATGGTTCTGCTGATCGTGGTGCCCCTGATCTCCTTCACCATGGTGGAGTATCTGAATTATAACGACCCCTGGAAGGATTTTACCCCCGCCCAGATCCTGCTGAATCTGGTGTGGTACTACTTCGGGGAGCTGTTCTTCTACTTCCTCCGGGGCCGGCGCAGCGGTGCGGTAAAGCTGGGCCTGGGCATCGCCTGGGGCTTCGGCTGCGCCAACCACTACCTCATCGCCTTCCGGGGGCGTACCCTGTTCCCCGGAGATTTTCTCAGTCTGGGTACCGCCGCCAACGTGGCGGGCAACTACGACTATTCCCTGTCCCAGCGGCAGTGGGTGACCCTGATCATGATGATCGCGGTAATCCTGGCCATGAAGGTACTGCCCAATGAGCCCCGGAAAAAGTTCTCCTGGAAGGTGTTCGGGGCCTCGGCGGGGGCGGCTGTGGTGTTCCTGTCGGTGTTTTTCGGCACCAGCATGGTGGAGAAGCTGGGGATCGAGCCCTCCATGTGGACCACCCGTGGCAACGGCCTCTTCCTCAACTTTGCCGTGTGTATGAAGTACATGAAGGTGGAGAAGCCGGATACTTACTCCCAGCAGACTCTGAACGATCTGGGCACGGAAAACGCCAGCGATGATCTGTCGGTAACGGTGGTGGACCCGGACGGCACGGTGCGGCCGGTGAACGTCATCGTCATTATGAACGAGTCCTTTTCCGACCTGTCTGTGCTGCCGGGAGTGGAGACCAACCAGGACGCCATGCCCTTTATTCGCTCCCTGACCGAGAACACCATCAAGGGCTATGCCTACTCTTCCGTGTTCGGCGGCACCACCGCCAACTCGGAGTATGAGTTCCTCACCGGCAATACCACCGCATACCTGCCCGCCGGTACGGTGCCCTATCAGATGTATGTCTCCGACGGGGACCCCACTCTGGTGGGCCAGATGAAGGCCTTGGGTTATACCGCCATCGCCGCCCACCCCTA
This sequence comes from Flavonifractor sp. An91, assembly GCF_002159225.1. Lineage (NCBI taxonomy): Bacteria > Bacillati > Bacillota > Clostridia > Eubacteriales > Oscillospiraceae > Flavonifractor > Flavonifractor sp. An91. The sequence goes on from NZ_NFHA01000015.1 coordinate 74,313, forward strand.
CCGGTCCTCCGGCTGGAACCGGCCTGCGGTGTACAGCGATTACGGTTTTGATGAGGTGTATTTCGAAAGCGACTTCCAGAACCGCACCTATATGCGGGGAGACGAGAAATCCGGATATGTCACCGATCAGTGTGACTATGAAAATCTGATTCGGCTGTACGAGGAGAAGGAGGCGGGGGAGCCCCTGTTCCTCTTCAACGTCACCATGCAGAACCACAGCGGCTACCAGATGTCCTGGGATAACCTGCCCCGGGAGGTATGGCTCACCGGCAGCCTGGAGGGCAGGTTCCAGACGGTGAACCAGTATCTGTCCCTTATCTACCAGAGCGATCAGGCCTTTGAATACCTGATCAACTATTTCTCCCAGGTAGAGGAACCCACCATGATTCTCCTCTTCGGAGACCATCAGCCCCAGGTGGCCACCAATTTCTACACCAACGTGCTGGGAGACAACCCGGACACCACTCTGGCCCAGAAAAAGCAGATGGTACCCTTCCTGTTGTGGGCCAACTACGACATCCCGGAGGAGCAGGGGGTGGAGCTCTCCCTCAACTACCTGTCCGCCCTGCTGATGGACACCGCCAACCTGCCCATGACCGGCTACCAGAAGTTTTTGTCCCAGCTGTGGGAGGCCGCCCCGGTCATCAATACCGTGGGGGTGCGGGATGCGGAAGGAAACTGGTACGGGGAGAACGAAGCGCTGCCCGACCAGCTGGATGAGACCATTGAGGCCTACAAGGTACTGCTGTACAACAATATCTTTGATAAGTCCAACCGGCTGGAGCAGTTCTTCAGCCTGACGGAATAAGCAACACGCCCCCGGAGGTATTTCCTCCGGGGGCGCGTTGTTGTACTTGAAAAAACAGCAGAGGGTATGCAGGCGGCATATTGAAATTTTGGAATAAATTGAATACAGTAGAGAAAACGGCGATTTCACGGGAGATCCATCAAATGGAGGGATATTATGAAAAAACTGGTTTGTGAAATGTGCGGCAGCAACGACTTGTTAAAGCAGGACGGCGTCTTTGTCTGCCAGGGCTGCGGGTGCAAATATTCCGTGGAAGAGGCGCGGAAAATGATGATGGAGGATGGAGGCACCGGAGGGCCTGTCTCCACGCCGGCAGCACCGGTACCGGGGGGCAACCAGAGCCAGATCGACAACTATCTGGGCATGGCCAAGAGCGCCCTGGAAGGGAGCAACAACGAAGAGGCCGAAAATTACGCCAACAAGATCATTGAAATAGACCCCCAGAACTGGCAGGCCTGGTCCATCAAGGGTACCGCCGCCGGCTGGCAGACCACCGGCCGGAACAATCGGTACGGAGAGAGCGTGGTGGCCTGGATCAAGGCCCTGACCTATGTGCCTGAGGAGGAGCGCAGCAATCTGCGCATCGAGCTGATGGTATCTGCTCAGCAGATCGGCGCGGCCATCGTGCAGATGCACGGCAATCACTTTGTGGACTACCGCAGCGAGGATAATAAGCTGGATGTGCTCAATTCTGCCCAAAATGTGAAGGAACAGCTGCAAATGCTGAAGGAGCAGACCGGGGAGGAGTTCTACACCAACGACTTTTCCACCCGGTTGGGCCGCATCATCAACGGGGCTGCCGTGGGAGGCAGCAACAACGCCGACGAGGAGTTTGGTCCGGAGGATCTTAACCGTGGCAAGTACGAATGGGACCGCTACACCCAGAGCTCCGACCGGTGTCTCAAACTGCTGGAAAAGGCTTTTGACCTGTCCTATGACGATGAGCTGAGCTTTACCATCAGAAAGAACTATGTGGTAGTCGCCACCGCTGTGCGGGACTCCTGCTCCTATAAATTCGTGCCCAACGCCTATACCGACGGCAGTTATCAGGTGGACTATACCTTTACTGAGGCGGCCAAGAAGTCCCGTACCAACACCATCAATACCTGGCAGAAGCGGATAGACTGGTACGATCCCGCCCATCGGAAGGCCCACATGGAAGCGGTACTGGGGCAGTGCGAGGCGGCCCGCGTCAGCGTTGAGGAGGATGCCGCCCGGGAGCAGTACTGGAGCGAGCACGCCCAGGAGAAGGCGGCCCTGGAGCAGGAGCGGGAGGCCCTCACCCGCCAGGCCGACCAGCTGGAGGCCGACCTTGCCGCCGATCCGGTCTATGAGGAGCGCAAACGCAAGCAGGAGGCCATCGATGACCTCAGCCGGCAGAAGCAGGGGCTGGGTTTGTTCAAAGGCAAGGAGAAAAAGGCCATCCAGGAGCAGATCGACCAGATCCAGGGCGAGCTGGGACAGGTGAACAGCCGCATCAGCCAGATGGAGGAGGCGTGCAGTCAGAAGCTCCAGCCCCTCCGCAGTCGGGCTACTGAGATCGGCGAAGAGCTGAACCGCTCCCGGGGCCGGCTGCCCATGGTCCATGGCGAGCAGCTGGAGCTGCTGGAGGGCAGGCACTTCAAGGGCTCGCCCATGGAGGTCCTCCGCAAGATCCAGGCCATACTGCCCCAGGGTTACAAGGCGGGCAAGGAGGAGGGCGAGGCGGCCATCGTCAACTACAGCAAGACCTCCCACGACCTGGCCCAGTCCATCCAGGGCCTTACCGATGCCATCCAGGGCCGGAAAAGCGAAAAGAAGGAGTGGGTGGACGACCCCAATGAGGACAAGCAGTACCGGATCAACCTTGTGAGGGGAGAGGACGTTACCGGCGTCCATCTGGCCCTCCATGCCAAGTCCATCCACCAGGATTGCTCCGGCGAGTGCTGTTTCGGCATCAACGGCAGCTTCAGCGAAGACAGCGCGGTGGATTTCGTAAAGGTTGTGTCCAGGCTGCTCTTCGCAGCCCTGCCCACCTCCGACCTGGAGACCCTCCAGACCTTCCTGGCCCAGTCCCTTTACGGGCTGGCCGAATCCGACCAGATCTATCAGGATGGGGTGCGGCTGCGGATGGTGCGCAAGCAGTACACCTGGCTGGAATTTGAGATGCTCTGAGTTACATTAAATCAGAGAGCCCGCCGCAGAACACTGCGGCGGGCTCTTTTGCTGTTGTCTGGTCAGCACAGACCCAGGATATAGCGGCAGCAGAACCGCTTGTACCAGGGCAGGGCCCTGTCCACCTGAGTGGAGACGGTATGGGCGGCCTGTACAGCGACCTGCCGCTCCTCTTCCGTCAGGATGTGGGGACTGAATCTGGCCTTTTTGGCCAGTTCAAAGATTTCCTCAGAAGTCTGTCCGCCCCACTTCTCCAGTTTTTTCAGATAGACATAAGCGGCAATGACGGCTTGGTTGGTGTTGGCCTGGCTAAACCGCTTCTCGCGCCGGCTTCGACCGATGGCCCGCCGGACCGGGAAGGCCAGAACCACCAGCACGACTGCCAGAGGGATCAGGATGAAACGCAGATCCAGGGGGGCGGCCTTCGGCTGATCCTCTTTCTCGTCATCGGGTGCGGCGGAGGGTCGGGCGGAGGGCTGGGCCGTCTGGGTGGGCGTGGG